>DGEE01000121.1:0-5026 GCA_002385815.1 Hungateiclostridiaceae bacterium UBA3934 | reverse complement strand
GTGACACATCGATCCGATGAGATAATCGATAATTTTGATACAATGGAAGGGGAGTATGTATCTGCAGCAGGCAGGATGATGTCCAAGAGAGGTATGGGAAAGGCCAGTTTCTGTGACATCCAGGACCGCGGCGGCAGGATACAGATTTATGTCAGAATAAATGATATTGGGGCCGAAGCATACGAAGAATTCAAGAAATTCGATATCGGAGACATGATAGGTGTCGAGGGTACAGTTTTTAAGACCCACAAGGGCGAGATATCGATAAAGGCTGAGAAAATCACGCTGCTGGCCAAGTCATTAAAGCCGCTGCCGGAAAAATGGCATGGCCTCAGAGACGTTGATCTGCGGTACAGACAAAGATACTTAGACCTGATCATGAACCCGGACGTCAGAAAAACCTTTGTGCTGCGCAGTAAAATAATAAAGGAAATCAGAAAATACCTTGATGACAGGGGTTTCCTTGAGGTCGATACACCGATCCTGGGCACGATACAGGGCGGTGCTGCTGCCAGACCATTTGTGACACACCATAATACGCTCGATCTGGACCTGTTCCTCAGAATCGCTCCGGAACTGTACCTCAAGCGACTGATAGTCGGGGGCTTCGAAAAGGTATATGAGATGGGCAGGATGTTCAGAAACGAAGGAATGTCCGTCAAGCACAACCCTGAGTTCACAATGATAGAAATCTATGAAGCATACAATGACTACAAAGGCATGATGGATCTTACGGAAGATCTGATATCCACTGTTGCCAGAAATGTTCTGGGTACTACAAAGATAGTATACCAGGGTCAGGAAATAGATCTGACAACGCCCTGGAAGAGAATGACCATGAGGGATGCGGTACTTGAGTATTCAGGTATCGACTTCGACACGATAGCAACCGATGAAGAGGCCAGGGCAGCCGCGCGCGGAAAGAATCTTCATGTAGAAGACAAATTGACCAAAGGTGAAGTAATGAATCTTGTATTTGAGGAACTGGCAGAGGAGCACCTTATCCAACCCACATTCATCATGGATTACCCTGTGGAAGTGTCGCCTCTTACCAAAAGAAAGCCTGACAGGCCTGAGCTGACCGAGAGATTCGAACTTTTCATAACTGGCAGGGAGATGGCCAATGCCTATTCCGAACTCAATGATCCCATCGATCAGAAGGAAAGGTTCCTTGAACAGGTCAGAAAGCGCGAGGAAGGCGACGAAGAAGCCAGCATGATGGATGATGACTACATCAATGCACTGGAGTACGGACTGCCTCCTACCGGCGGACTTGGCATCGGAGTTGACAGGCTGATAATGCTCCTGACCGACTCCTATTCCATAAGGGATATCATACTCTTCCCTACAATGAAACCCAGGGATTAGACACTAATCGTACTATGGCATCACCGCACCATATATATGATGACGGATGCCTGTTTGCGTCAATTGACATGCTTTATATGTAAAGGGGCCGTGGTCATATGGATAAAAAAGAAGCAAGGAAAATCCTGGGCGTTCCAAAGCAGGCGTCCAGAAGAGAGATTGAAAGAAAGTATGCAATTCTGCTGAAAAAACACAGGCAGGAGAAGTTTCAGAGAGAGCAGTATGAACAGGATTCGGCAGAAGAAGACATCGCGAATACAGCTCAGGCTGGTGACGGAAACGTTACAGGCCATGATCCGGCGGGTCTTGAGTATGACTTTGAACTGATAACAGAGGCGTACAACACCCTGATGGGTTATCATGTCAGAGTGAAAGAAGAACCGCCTGGCAAGCTGGCGATGTTTCTGAAAAAATTCGGTTTCGATGAAAAAAAGACGGACCACTTCTTTCATTATTATAAGTATCATATTCTGGCGGCAGTGCTTATCATAATATTTATGGTAACTGCCATCGGAAGCTGTACCAACAAGGTGGAATATGATTTTAACATTGCTTTCATAGGAGACATGTATTTATACGAATCAGTGGATGCGCTGAAGAAAAGCATAAAAGAGAACATACCCGCTATTGCAGAGCCTGGCATAGATAGTGCCTATATCGCTGACGGCGGCGCGGGACAGCAGCATTACGCCATGGAGATGAAGGCTATGACGCTGTTATATGCCGGGGATATAGATGTGTTCATCGTCAACAGGACAATATATGAGAGATATGCAAAAGTGGGTGCGTTCATGAGCCTCGATGAGATTGCGCCGGAACTGGGCATCGATGTTTCCGGGCATCAGGATCTGATCCTTGCAGTCGAAGATATTGACGACCTGATGTCCTCTGAGGCTGAAGGAATACCAGGGGAAAGAAAGCTGCCTGGCAATGCTGTCGATACTGATTCTCCGGACAAGCCGGAGACAGACACAGTCGACACAGATGAAAGCGGTCAATCCGATGAGAAACACCTTTATGGGATTTATATAACTGACAGCAAGGCATTGAAAGAGGCCGGTGTTATCGCTGATGAAATGATAGCGGCGATATTTGCCGGTTGCCAGCAGCAGGAAAAAGCGGAAGAATTTCTGAAATTTCTCTTAAAATAAAATAACAGGGGGTAGCTTATATGTCCGGTGAATTAATCGTCAAAGCGGAATACTCGGAAAAAGATGCAGAAATCTTTGTCAGCGGTGAGATAGACATATACAATGCGCAGCAGTTCAAGGAGAAAATATATCGGATCGTTGAAAACAGCACAGGTGACGTCTCCATCGACTGCAGTGGTCTGAACTACATGGACAGCACAGGGTTGGGAGTATTTGTAGGTGCCTTGAAAAAAGCGAGGCAGAATGAAAGGAATATCCATATTATCAATATCAAAGACCACATAAAGAAGCTATTCGTTATTACCGGCCTGGACAAGTTATTCATAATTCATTGATGTATAAATGATGGAGGAGTGGTTTGATGGAGTTAAATGACAAGATCACGCTGTCATTGCCCTGCAAGGCTGAATATGTGAGCGTTGCCAGGCTGACAGCAGCGGGAGTCGCTTACAGAATGGGGTTCGACATAGATACCGTCGAAGATATCAAAGTCGCCGTATCTGAAGTGTGCAGCAGGTTGATAAATGTCAGTGGAAAGAATAACGGCGGATATGAGATATTATACGAGGTCTATGGCAGCAAGCTGATCATTACATTCTCTTCAGACATTGAAAGAGCCGGCTGTATTTTCGAGGATGACGAGGATGGTTTGGGAGTGTCGATAATCAAAGCATTTATGGACGAGGTCGAATTCTGCCCTGACAGCAGGGAGCGTATTCTGTCCATGACTAAATATATCGAGGAGAAGTCCTGAAATGGTTCAAAACATCAACAAGCCGGCAAAGACAGACTGGCCTGAAGATAATGATGAGCTTTTTGCATTATATAAAGAAGAACGAAACGTAGCTGTCAGAAATGAGATAGTAAACAGATACACCTATCTGGCGGAGATCATTTCGAGGAAGTTTCTCAACAGAGGCGTTGAATACGAGGATATCTACCAGGTAGCCTGTATTGCCCTGATCAAGGCAGTGGAGCGCTTCGACCCGGAAAAAGGGTTTAAATTCGTCAGTTTTGCCACCCCGACTATAGTAGGAGAGATCAAGAGATATTTCCGCGATAAAAGTTCTGCTATAAGGATCCCAAGACGCATATACGAGCTATATCAGAAGGTCAACATGGCAAAAGACCACCTTTCGCAGGAACTCAACAGGACACCGAAGGTCGATGAGATTGCGGCATATCTGAACATCAAGCCTGAAAATGTGCTTGAGATAGTGGAATCATGGAATGTGTACAACATACAGTCATTTGACCAGAGTGCATATAATGATGATGACATCGAACTTCACGAAACAATAGGAGATAATGATACGGAATTTGAAAGAATCGAAAACAAGGATTTTCTGGAGAAAAGCATCAGCAAGTTCAATGAAGCGGAGAGAGAGTTTATCAGGCTGAGGTATTTCGACAGGAAGACCCAGAAGGAAATAGCTGAGCGAATGGGGGTTTCGCAAATGTATATTTCCCGTCTTGAGAAAAAGGTCCTCGAACGGTTCAGGGGGATGCTTTATAAGTAAATGACCGTGCAGGACTGCGGTGAACGGCCAGACATTTCAGGACACCATGGCAAACGGATATATTTGTTTACCCGGTACGTACAGAGGGTAATATATCTATGTATAAAGCGATCGATGATAATAAGATATGGCCGAATCACTTCCGGACCTGCGCATAATATTTGTTAGGATGTGTAGATATTGAAAAGTCGATGCATTTACAGCACTGATATACCGAGTGAATTGAGCAAAGTCAGGTTGGTAGTAGAAGAATTGATAAGTCGTCTGCAGCGAAATTGCGGAGAATTATGTGACGAGGTTCTGTTTGACTTTAAAGTAATCCTCAATGAGATTCTGATTAATGCAATATTGCATGGAAACCATGGGGATAAGAGCAAAAAAGTAAAGATCGATGCGGGAGTAACAGAAAAGGGTGAAGTTTTCCTGATAATCGAGGATGAAGGATCCGGATATGATTTCGATGAGATTTGCCAAAAGAATGAATCATCAGTTCCGAATCCAGATGATATGATAGAGAGCGGCAGAGGCATAATGATAGTCAAAGGCTTGTGCGATAAGGTGAAAGTAAATAAAAAGGGCAATAAAATAACTATATTAAAAAGGATAGAAAAAACGCATAAGGTAATAAAGCATATCTGATCATATCACTTCCCGGCCTCGCTAAGGGGTCAATACCATCCTGTTATTTGGTCTGTGCGGGACAAACCGGTCACAAATCGCGCATCGAGTCGAGAAAGCTCGAATATATGACAATAAAAAAGAGTATTAAAAAGAGATATTGAAGTAATCTATGTGTAAGGAGTTTATTGACGGTTCGAACAGGTTGCCGGACGGAGCATACGGTGCTATAGTATAGAAGCTGTGTGAACGGTATGCGATGCACTTCCAAACAAGGTATGGAGACAGTCCACTGTAACGAGCATTTCGCTATGGCTGAGAAGTGTCACGAACTTGGAAAAGAAGAGTCGCATATTTGATAAAAAAGGC
>DGEE01000064.1:31174-32042 GCA_002385815.1 Hungateiclostridiaceae bacterium UBA3934 | reverse complement strand
CGTATATGTATTTTGTATACAGTTGTTAAATTTTTAATTATCGAAAAGCTATGGCATACATGTCTTATAAATGATAGAATATTTAAGGTTATGACTTGTTTCCGGCGCGGATATCTTTTTTTGGAACTTGGATAGAAGTTGCTGACATCCGGGCTGTTGCAGGAGTCAGTGCTATTGTTTTGTGAGGTGATATGTTTGATCAGTGCTATAAGGCGATTCAAGGGCGGCGTAAATCCCGGACATCATAAAGAGACAGCCAGGCTTGAGACTGTAAAAATGCCGCTGCCTTCCAAAGTTATAATACCTATGCTCCAGCATATAGGTGCACCATGTGTGCCGTTGGTTAAAAAAGGAGACAGAGTGCTGATGGGTCAGAAGATCGGGGATTCAGACAAGCTGATATCTTCACCCGTCCATTCCAGTGTATCCGGAACTGTTTCCGATGTGCGGGAAATGGTGTATTCCAACGGCATGGCGGTCACGGCAGTGGAAATAAAGCCTGACGGGCTTCAGGAGATACATGAAAGTGTTGTCCCGCCTGTTTGCACCGACAAGGAAAGCACAATAAGGGCGATAAGGGAATCGGGCATCGTTGGCCTTGGGGGCGCAGGCTTCCCGACCAGTGTCAAGCTCTCGCCACCGCCCGGCAGGACGATTGATGTGCTTGTGATAAACGGAGCTGAATGCGAGCCCTTCATAACATCGGATTACAGAGAAATGATGGAGAATCCGGAATACGTCATAGAAGGCACAAAAAAGGTCATGGAGATCACCGGTATCGGGAAAGCGTATATCGGTATCGAGAACAACAAGCAGGATGCCATCGATCTGCTGTCTTCTTATCTGACTGATTCAGACAACATAGAGG
>DGEE01000064.1:30540-30947 GCA_002385815.1 Hungateiclostridiaceae bacterium UBA3934 | reverse complement strand
CTGATCAAAAAGAAGGTCACTGTCGACGGCAGCGCTGTTTCGAACCCGATGAATGTCGAGGTCCTGATAGGCACACCGCTGAAGGAGGTTTTCGAATTCTGCGGCGGATTCTGTGATGAGCCCAGAAAGGTAATAATGGGCGGCCCGATGATGGGAGTGGCACAGCATTCTCTGGAGGATCCCGTATTGAAGCAGACCAATGCGTTGCTGGCTTTTGGCGGCAGAGAAGCTGAACAGCCGAAGGAATCTGTATGCATACGCTGCGGCAAGTGTGTGTTTGTATGCCCGATGTCTCTGATGCCTTTGTATATAAATCTGAACGTAGTCAACGGGAGATTCGAGGAGACTGCCAAATACCATGTGAATGATTGTATAGAATGCGGCTGCTGTTCATTTGTATGCCCCGC
>DGEE01000064.1:26096-30223 GCA_002385815.1 Hungateiclostridiaceae bacterium UBA3934 | reverse complement strand
ATGGAGATAAACCTTTTAGCAGGTTCATCACCACATATCAGACGTGGTGTGACCACGCAGGGAATAATGAGAGACGTGATCATAGCATTGCTGCCTGCGGCTCTTTGCTCAGTCATATTCTTCAAGGTACAGGCCGCCATGCTCATACTCGTGACTGTTGTTTCATGTGTGGCTGCTGAATATGCCTGGTGCAGGCTGACCAAAAAGGAAAATACATTGACGGATCTCAGTGCAGTAGTGACAGGTTTGCTTCTGGCATTCAACCTGCCGCCGGCATTACCGCCGTGGATCGCTGCCATAGGGGGCGTTTTTGCCATCATTATAGTAAAACAGCTATTCGGAGGACTTGGTCATAACTTCGTCAATCCGGCACTTGCTGCAAGAGCATTTATGGTGGCATCCTGGCCGGTCCAGATGACCTCATGGCAGGAGCCTGGATGGGATGCTGTAAGTACGGCAACGCCACTGGCTGTCATGAAGAGCGGTGAAGCAGCCGGGCAGTTGCCTGAGCTCTGGGATATGTTCCTTGGCAATACAGGGGGATGTATTGGTGAAACATCAGTACTGGCACTCCTTATAGGCGCTGTATATCTCCTGGTGAAAAGGGTGATATCTCCGGAACTGCCTCTTGTATTCATCGGTACAGTCGGGTTCATGACCTGGATGCTGGGTGGCAGTGAAGGTCTGTTCACCGGGGATTTTGTTTATCATATATTTGCAGGAGGACTTATACTGGGTGCTTTCTTTATGGCCACTGACTACACGACTTCCCCTGTTACGTTCAGAGGAAGGATCGTGATGGGGATCGGCTGCGGGCTTCTTACATCCATTATCAGATTGTATGGAGGATACCCTGAAGGCGTGTCGTATTCCATACTCCTGATGAACCTTGTGGTGCCGATTATCGACAGATATATGATCCCTGAGAGCTTTGGAGGGGGTGCCGTGAAAAATGCGTGATGAAAAGCGCGAACTGATGTATGAGAATGTGCGCGAAGCAATTCATGAGGATATGAACGAGGAAACGCGGGAGGAAATGCGCGAAGAAGCAAATGAAGATGCACATGGGACGGTTAGCGAAGAAGTGCATGAAGATGCGCATGGAATAACCACTGAAAAAGAAGATGAAGAAATGTCTGATGAAACGCGTAGAAAAAGGCGTGGTATAAATGGAATAATCAGCGAAGAGATGCGTGAAATGCTGAACCCCGCATTGAGACTTTTCATAATCTGCCTGGCTACGGCATTGTGCCTGGCATTGGTGAACGACATGACGAAGGGTACCATCGAACTACGCAATCAGCAGGAAGCAGAAGAGCAACGGATGCAAGTCATGACAGCTGCGGACAGCTTCGAAAAGCTCGAAGGCTGGGAGGATCAGGACGAATCAGGTCTTGTGAAAGAGGTCTATGCAGCACTCAGCGGGGATGAGCTGATTGGTTATGTGTTCGCGACCATATCGCCCGGCTATGGCGGCGATATAGCTGTGACCGTAGGTGTCGGGAACGACAGCACCATAACCGGGATAAAGGTAGGCGAAAACCAGGAAACACCGGGTTTGGGGAGCAAGATAGCTGACGAGAAATTCACCGTGCAATATGAAGGAAAGGATATAGCTGGTGAAATAAAGATAGTTACGAAGCCGGTATCGGCGGAGGATGAAATACAGGCAGTCAGTGGTGCAACGGTAAGTACGAGGGCTGTGAACAGCGCTGTGCAGGCTTCCGCGGATCTTGGCATGAAGCTTTTGCAGCAGAATGGAGGCGGTGGAAAATGAAATTGTTCAAAATATTCAAAAGCGGCATTATAGATGAAAACCCGACATTCCGCCTTGTGTTGGGAACATGTCCTACGCTGGCCATAACGACATCAGCAGTGAACGGTATAGGCATGGGACTTGCTACCACAGCGGTACTGATCGGTTCCAACGTAGTTATTTCACTTCTCAGGAAATTCATACCGAACAAGGTCAGGATACCGGCGTTTGTCACTGTTATTGCCGGATTCGTCACCATAGTGCAGATGCTCCTGAAGGCGTATGTTCCGTCGCTTGATAAGGCGCTGGGCATATATATCCCGCTCATCGTCGTCAACTGCATAATCATGGCCAGAGCGGAATCATTTGCTTCAAAAAATCCTGTGCTGGATTCAGCCATCGACGGACTCGGCATGGGTATAGGCTTTACACTTGCCATCACTGTGATCGGTGCGATAAGGGAGATACTCGGGAATGGCAGCATATTCAATGTGCAGTTGCTGGGAGAATCAGCAAGCCCTGCACTGGCAATGATCCTTCCGCCGGGTGGCTTCCTGGTATATGGTCTTGCCATTGGAGTGGTCAATCTTTTGACCAACAGACAGGTACCGGTTCCCGCCTGTGGTACTCCTGAAGCCGGATGTGAGGCTTGTCCGGGCAACTGCAACCTGAATGCTGAAGAGAAGGAGGGTCAGGCATAATGCTTGCAAGCATACTGATAGCATTTGTTTCAGCTGTTTTCATAAATAACTTTGTAGTGGTCAAGTTCCTCGGGATATGTCCGTTCCTTGGAGTATCGAAGAATATCAGGACAGCGGCAGGTATGGGTGTAGCGGTCATATTTGTTATGACATTTGCATCGTCAGCAACATGGGCGGTCCAGGAATTTTTGTTAAAACCGCTGGGGTTGGATTATCTACAGACCATAGCCTTTATCCTTGTGATTGCAGCACTGGTGCAGTTGGTGGAAATGGTGCTGCAAAAAACGAGTGAACCGCTTTATAAGGCACTGGGCGTTTACCTGCCTCTTATCACGACAAACTGTGCTGTACTCGGCGTATGCATACTCAACCTCGAAATACAGGGGAATGCCAGGTTCCTGATGTCTACACTGAACGGCGCTTTCTCCGGGGTGGGCTTCACACTGGCGATAGTATTGTTCGCCGGTATCAGGGAACGCCTTGAGACTGCCGATGTGCCCAAATGCCTTGAAGGTTTCCCGATATCGCTGATTGCTGCATCTTTGGTATCACTGGCGTTTTTCGGGTTCAAGGGATTGTTCCAGGGCTTGATATGAAGGGTCTGACAGACGAATGATCGGAGACCGGCATGGGAGATTCAACGCCGGACGGATGAAGGATTGAAAGACAGAGGGTTAAGATGCGAAAGGCCGGTTAGATGAAGACAGAAAGCCGGTATGGGAGTTTTAAAGTGCCGGGCAGATGAAGATTTTAAACCGGTATGAAAGATTTAAAATCCCGGAGGGGTGAAAATGGTAGAGATCATATTTGCAGTATTGATAATAAGCGGCCTCGGACTGATATTCGGAATAGGCCTGTCATATGCATCCAAGGTGTTTGCGGTACAAGTGGACGAAAGAGTGGAACAGATAAGAGAAGTGCTCCCGGGAGCCAACTGCGGCGCATGTGGTTATTCGGGATGCGACGGCTATGCCAGTGCAGTGGTGTCAGGCGAGGCTGATACCAATGGCTGTCCTGTCGGCGGCAATGCAGTGGAGAAAATGATCGCCGATATCATGGGAGTAGAGCCTGAAGGTATAAAGAGAACTGCAGCCAGAGTTCTGTGTAACGGGCGCCAGAGTGTGAGCAAGGAGAAATACGAGTACCAGGGTATAGACACCTGCGCTGCTGCCGCTATGGTCTATGGCGGACACAAGGCTTGTGTATACGGTTGTCTCGGACACGGCGACTGCGTCAGGGCGTGTCCTTTCGATGCCATCATCATAGTTGGCGGGATCGCGAGAGTCATCGAGGACCGCTGCAGAGCGTGCGGCAAATGTGTACTGGCTTGTCCTAAAAATCTGATTGAGCTCATAGACAAGACAAAGAAGTATTCAGTCATGTGCAGATCCAGAGACAAGGGAGCTTTGACCAGAAGCAACTGCCAGGTAGGCTGCATAGGGTGCAGGCGCTGCGTCAAGGCGTGCCCGCAGCAGGCGATATATATGGAGCACGAAACACTTGCGAGGATCGATTACAGCAAGTGCGACAACTGCGGCGAGTGCACAAAGGTATGCCCGACGATGGCTATCAGGGTCATGGACTTCGATGATTGACGAGGAGTTTGGCGGTCATTAAGATCCCTGATTATGTACCTTTTCGCAGGAAGAGCTGCGTGTTGTCCGGATCGG
>DGEE01000064.1:21451-25926 GCA_002385815.1 Hungateiclostridiaceae bacterium UBA3934 | reverse complement strand
CTCCGGATAGACTTCCAGACCAGGACTACGGAATACTCCGGATAGGCTCAAGGGCACAACTGCTGGAAGCTTCGTAAAGGATTCAGGCCGACACGGTTAAGATTGTTTAGAAGGGACGGGTACGTCCCTTTTTTGTGTGGCGAGTCCGGCTAAGCTGGTCCACACTTGCCGGAGAAAGTCTGTTATGGGGATTGACAGCGCCAACCCTTAGCCAAGGGCAAGGGACGACCGGCAATACGAAGGTGGACGGCTGGGGTGAAACAGAAGTAAAATCACCTGAAATAACCAGACAGAATAGGAAGGCACCGGTAGAACAGGACTGGACAGGACAGGAAAACAAGACAGAATGGCACGATGGTGAAATCGAGCGGAATAATCAGCAGAATTCAAAAATAACTGGAGGGAAACATATATTTATGAGAAAAAAACCATTGAACACAACAACATATATAAGGTACATCGCAGAGGCTGCTGTAATAGCCGCCCTGTATGCAGTGCTGACGATAGTGATTCCGGGCGGGTCAGGCCAGATACAGGTGAGGGTGGCAGAGGCACTGACAGTGCTGCCTTTCTTTACGCCTGCAGCAATACCCGGCCTTTTCGCAGGCTGTCTGCTGGCTAACCTGGTAACCACTTCGGCAGGCATCTACGATATTATATTTGGGAGCCTGGCGACGCTCCTTGCAGCATTTTTGACAAGCAGGATGCCTTCAAAGCAACTTGCACCGCTGCCGCCTGTCGTGATAAATGCCATAGCTGTGGCATTCATACTCAATGCCACGATTAAAGCACCTCTGCTGATAACCATGGGATTTGTGGCACTGGGTGAATTGATAGCCTGCTACGGGCTCGGATATCCCCTCATGCTCTTTCTCGAGAAGCGGGGCGGAAGCATTCTGGGGAAGTAGTTGTTTTTGCTTGACACATAAACAGTGATATACTATCATATATCTATAACAAAATAAATCTGGGGAGCTGGAATAAATCCGGCTGAGAGGGAACTGTATTGTTCCGACCCATTAAACCTGAGACGGATAATGCCGGCGGAGGGAGTATAGCGAAGTTTGCATTTTGATTGATATACCCTCTGTCTGTACCAGGCAGGGGGTTTTATTTTCCGGCAATGGAATGCCGGCCTGTACAGGCGAGACATAACAGCTATCCCGATAATCTTTTCTCAGGTGGGGTCGGGCAAATCCGACTCTCAGATCAGCGAATCATATATTGCAGTTGTGCGCAAACTGACATGTGTGATGGTTGTCCGCGTCCTCAGAGTCCAGGCAGGAAAATACTTATCAGGGAGGTCAATATGAAAAAGCAAAATACATGGATGTTGGTGGAAGCAGGTATGATGATCGCGTTGGCGGTCATACTCGGAGAGTTTGTCAAGATATTCGAAATGCCCATGGGAGGCTCAGTAACACTTGGCGGAATGGTGCCATTGTTCCTGTTCGCATTCAGGTGGGGTGGAAAACAGGGCATGATTGCAGGTGCGGTCTACGGTCTGCTGGATCTTGTGATAGGATACTATTCGATGCACCCTGTAGCCCTTATACTTGATTATCCGCTTGCATTTGCGATGATAGGTCTTGCAGGCTTCTTCAGAAGGACGACCACTGGCTATATCGGCGGTATTATTACGAGTGTGTTTGCGCGTTTCCTCTGCCATGTTGTTTCAGGTGTCATATTCTATGCCAGTTATGCACCGGAGGGGCAGGCGCCGCTTGTTTACTCGATACTGTACAATGGCACGTTCCTTGGTCCGGAATTGGTCATCACAGTCGTCCTTTCGCTGGTGATACTGAAATTTGCCCGTCTGCCGGAGCCGAAAGTAGCTGGGTGAATCGATCCTGAAGGGCTAATAAAGTCTTCCGGGCTGCAGAGCAGTTTATGAAGCTGTTTAATGGAAATGACAGGGTCAGGTTAAGAAAAGTTAACGGAGCCAGGTCAGGAAGAACGGATAAGGCCAGCTTGGGATGAACTGATAAAGTCAACTTAAGAGAATCGTATGAGCAGATAAAAACCACCTGCTGATGTTATCTTCATCAACAGGTGGTTTTCTGGTGGGCGTTATAGGACTCGAACCTATGACTTTCACCACGTCAAGATGACACTCTACCAGCTGAGTTAAACGCCCGGATCCTTATCACTGTGCTCAATTGAGAGCAATTCTATTTTAAGTCCTTTAAAGTATAATGTCAAGTGTCTTGAGTGGGAAAACTCAGGAATTATATCTCAAATGTACGAGGACAGGCTTACCAATGCAAGATATGATGGCGCACGAGCGTATTCGTGCGAGGTAAAAGGGAGAGAAGGTATGCTATGACGGTGAGAAGCTACGCAGACATATTCGTACAAGGCGCAGCGGTGTGCGAATCCACTCAGGCAAGACCCGGATTCAAAGCTCAGATCCAAAGCATAGATGCAACATGTACACATAAGGTGCAAAGCATACTGATGTGAGCTGATAAAGCACACAGGCGTACTGGTATCAGTAAAGCCTGCACACCGATATGGCTACAGTGCATCTTTGCATATTACAGACGCAATGCCGTCAGCAAAATAAGGCTGATTTTTTGGCCGGAAAGGTATTAACTATCTTAATACAAACATTTTCACATTACCCGCGAACAGACTCTACCAAAGCTCCATCCTTACTGTCTTGCACCTGGGACATCCGAATAAATAAGCCTCATCCAGATTGCCTTCGCTGTCCTTGCGGTGGAAAGTATTTATCAGTTTGATGAACGGTTCATCTCCGTCGCTGATGAGCTTGTTTTCTTCGGATGACAAATCGGGTTCCTTATACCTGTAGCCACATACTGAACACTTCATAGCAGACTCCCTCCAATGCAGTTGATGGAGCGGGCGGATAAATACCAGTCCCACTCTATCTATAATAATTACATATACTGATGATTTATTCAACATCAGATGTTTGACATCCGGGATAAATAGCTTAATAATTGTCTTAAGGAATGAAACAGGTACAGTGCATGCGTATCGGATTGCATTGGGTATTTAGAACTCCTTTTTCCTGACAGCGGGGATACAGGCAGTAGAACGCAGGCAGTGGCGATACAGGCGGCCAGATTCAGGGCTGGACTAAGTATATGCTTGCTGAGAGGCAGACATGGAATGTCTCACTGTTAAAAATCGGGCATTGCTCGCTCTGTGTCCTGTATTATCCGGCATGAAAATAGCATTCTTTTTCCTGAAAGGAGGTTGCGGGACTTTTGGATCAGAAAAAAACGGGCGCTTTCATTAAAAGCTCAGGAATGAAAAGAACTTCACCCAGGAAAAACTTGCTGAACAGTTCAGTGTATCCCGGAGGACTGTTTCACGATGGGAAACCGGAAGCAATATGCCTGATCTTGATGTTCTGATAGAGATGGCTGATTTCTTTGATGTGGATCTTCGCGAACTGTTGGATGGAGAAAGGAGAAATGGAAAAATGGACAAAGAGTTGAAGGATACTGTTTTGAAGGTTGCTGATTACAGCAACAGCGAAAAAAAGAGGATAACCAGAATTGTGCGCGTGTATTTTGTTGCAGGGATAATAGCTTCAATAGTCAATGCTTTATTAAATTTCTTCGAATTGCCGGAGACATTCTGGGTCGGCTTTGCAAAGGGTTCAACCTTCGGATTGGTTTTTGTCGTAATGGCTATGGGATTACTATACACAAGCGGATACATGGCAAAGCTGGTTTCTGCCAGGAAGCGGCATTTTGACGGTGAATAAACCGCAGCCTTCAGGTGCGGCACCTGGAAACTTATTCTACGAATTTGTCTCCGAGTATCGTGCCTGGTACCGATTACAAGTTTTTCTGCAGCTATGAGTCGTTTCCTGAAGCTAAAACAATTGGTTGCAGATAGCAAGGAAGGATAAAGTGATCAATGAATAAAGAATGGTCAGAGAAGAACAGGCAAATCCAGATTCTGCTTGGTAAAGAAACTACATACAAGGAAGGAATAAAGTTGCTCATAGAGCTCCGGAAGGAATTGTTTAAACAGGTTTCACAGATCGTGAATGGGTATCCTGTTGAGGCGTTTTATCAGATGCCCTTTGCAAATGCGAAAGGTTATCACAGTAAGACGCTCTCATATTCGATCTGGCACATTTTTCGAATCGAGGATATTGTGACGCATACTTTGATTGCAAAGGATGAGCAAATATTTGTAACTGGCGATTATCAGAGAAAAATCGGCTCACCGATCATTACAACTGGCAATGAGTTACAGGGACAAGAGATCGCGGAATTTTCAAAGAAACTGAATACCAGGGCTTTATATGAATATGCGAAAGAAGTTATGCTTTCTACCAACTCAATTCTCTCAAATCTGCAGTATTCACAGATGAAGACAAGGTATTCGGATGCTGATAAGAAAAGACTTGCAGAATCTGGTCATGTCAGTATGGATGAAAATGCTCGCTGGCTTATCGATTACTGGTGCGGTAAGGATATTTGCGGCTT
>DGEE01000064.1:17090-21233 GCA_002385815.1 Hungateiclostridiaceae bacterium UBA3934 | reverse complement strand
ATAAAAATGCCATTCAGCAGGCATTGGATAATGCATATTGAGGCGATGCGCAGAATCAAAAATAAGTTATGCAAAAATGCTCGTAAGGGTGTGGATCCTGTAGCATACTGTGGACTTTCCTGTAATCACTGCTTTTTAGGTGAATGGTGTGGTTCCTGCAGGACGGAGTATAATGCCTGTTCCTTTGCAACAGAATACGAGGATAAAAGTTGTCCTAATGTGGTTTGTTGCATGGAAAAGAATATAGATGGATGCTATGAATGTGCAGATCTGGAGGACTGTACAAAAGGCTTTTATGTGCCGGATAATGATGGAGCAGCTTCAGCTAAGGCGCAAGCTATGTTTATAAGGAAACATGGGAAGAAAGCGTCTCTTAAGGCGCATGATAAGCTTCATGAGAGGTTTGATTTTGCCAAAACTCAGGAGATACTGGGGCAGGATATGCGTGAAGGATTGAGGATACTGGAGAATGAATATAATAAATGAATCAATACTATTACCCGTAGCTATTCAACAGCAGTTTGCCGGATATTAGAGTAAGAGGTTTCCGTAACATTTGAGAATACCAGGTTTGATAGCTGATGTAACATAAAATCAATAATTCGACTTGTTTTGCCTTTTAAGGGCGTTGCAGATGGTAGCTTTTTGCTGTTATAATCCACTAATGCGGGGAGGTTTTTTGTGCGAAGAGCATTCTATAGACAAAAACGAATTTCTTCGCAGGAGCAAATGGGAGTACATTAAGGGAGGGAAAGCTTTGGCTGACTTTTATAAAATGACATTTACTTTTAAGAATAATTTCGTTGAAGATAAAGAGGAGACTTTATTTGACTATCTGTCCACTCTATATAAAAATGGTCAGACATATAGTGACTATCAGCTGGTAAAAAAGGATCATACATACGTTGCCTACCTTACAGTTCCTGATAAGAATGCCCTTGACCCCCGATTCAATAGTACCTTCACGAATAAATATCTGCACGATATTGAAACAGAACTTGAGCATTTAGGAGAAAATATTGTTACAGGTGAGAGTTGTTGTTGTAACGAGCCTTCCTGGTATATGCTTTACACCGATTTTACTTCAAATGAAAGTCCAATAGTATGCGGAGATTGCGGGCACGGGATACCTTTGTATAAAGTACAGCACATAATGGGAGAAGAAGGACATTTCAGCATTTTAAGCTGGCAAAAAGTATATAAAAGCATTGATAATATTTGGATATACTGCCTGTCAGACAGATTTTCAAAAAGGCAATTAAGTGATCCGGATTCGCAATTATCAAGAATCGGAATGGATATTTGCGCAGAGCTTGAAAAGGTCTTGAAAAAGCCGGTATACTATTTTTTATACCAACCGGGTAAAATGACCGAAAACTGCCCGAAATGCGGGGGAAAGTGGAAATGTTCGGATCGGACAGAAACAGTTGATTTTATTTGTAACGATTGCAGACTTGCAACGGATGACCCGACCAAATGAGCATAAGGGAAACTGCATTCTCGCTAGTAATAAAAGCGGACCTGCTTACTGAAATTCGGAGGACCTTTTATATATGTTATTTCCTTATTGACACAAAACAGGAAAATTGTTACAATATGGGGAATAGTACTGTTAATAAAGCTTATTCGGAATCAGACCAGAAGAAAGTTAAGGAGTGTCTGAAGACACCGGATGTATAGTTGTGGTTGAGAGCATATCAAAAGGTGAAGTGATATTCGTGACTATCTGAATACCCATCCTGATGCAGTCGGTGGATACAATGAATTAAAGCTGTCGCTGTTCGAAAAGTACCCAAAAGATCGGAATAAATATACTGAATGCAAAACTGATTTTATAATGAACATAGTGCAATTGGCAAAAGAACAGATGAAATAAAAAAAGAGACCCTGGATATGGATATTAAACTTTTTGACAAGTCTGATGAGCAATATGTCAAAGAGGCGGCAAACTTGCTGGCAGCCTGCTTTCCGCATGCATACAGCAATTGTGCCTTTGAGGAAATGAACGTTATACTGGATGAAGAACGGGTTGCTGTTATGGCTGTAGAGGGCAGCCATCTGATAGGCTTTGCCGGAGCTATTCCACAGTATGGAGTTACGGGGTGGGAGCTTCACCCGCTTGTTGTGAATGAAGCTTACCGCAGCAAAGGTATAGGTTCACAGCTTGTTTACGCACTTGAAAAAGAGGTTGCGGCGCGAGGCGGTATTGTAATGTATCTGGGTACAGATGATGAGTTCGGCAAAACTACGTTGTCTGGCATCGACTTGTTTGATGGCCTTTTTGAAAAAATACAGAGTATTAGAAATCTTGAAAATCATCCATATGAATTCTATCAAAAAATAGGATACAAAATCGTTGGGGTCATCCCGGATGCAAACGGATATGGCAAGCCTGATATCTGGATGGCAAAGAGGATATGAGCAATTCCATACACATTACTTTACCTGTCTCAATTGGTTGGACATGTAAAGGCTGATATTTTAAAGGGGGCGAACATACATTGACAAGAATTAGTCGGATCAAAAAAAGTAAAGCAGTTTCAGTTATTATTGTATGCTCAATTTTTCTATTCATGGTGACCGGATGCAAATATACAGACAAAACGCTCAAAACGACACCTTATGACATGGCAGCGCCGGCAAACATGGTCATTGCAGGGACAAAGCCGTAAATGCCATGTCACCACCGGGGAGTGCACAGAGAGCTACAGGTTGGAAAGGTTCAGTTCTGATAAAACGGCAAAGACAGCATGCATGAGCAAAGCTCATTTCACCAAGCACAGCCTATGAAAACCTCGTCTCTTAGTTTATACTGGAGTCGAGGTGAGTACAATGGACACAAAAAGAAAAAAGGAACTTTTAGCGGCATACAAACACAGACGCCCGGAAATGGGTGTAATATCATATAGCTGCAGAGAAACCGGAGAGGTGTTTTTGGGGATATCCAAAGACACAAAATCAGACTTCAACAGCACTAATATGAAATTGACAGCCAACCTGCACCCCAACAGACGATTGCAGGAACTGTGGAACAAATATGGATCAGAAGGCTTTGAGCTATCAGTTGTTAAAGTGCTGAAGTATGATGATCCGAATGAAGATCATACAAAAAAATTAGAAAGTCTGAGGGAGCAGTGCCTTGCTGCCGATCCAAATGCACAGAAGATATGGCGGTGAAATAGAAGCAGATAAAAACGGTGAAATAAGCATGATAAAGAAAAGGATATCCTGTATCGGCCGATAATGTAAAACATCTCACAACAAAGGTACCAGGCGCCCGGGTTTTGTACCCTACATATGGTATCTCCTGCGGTATTCCCTTGGGGAAACTCCCTTGCATTTCCTGAACAGCTTTGAAAAAAGCAAGGGGTCGTCGTAACCCACAGACCGGGAAATGTCTCCGATCGACAGGGTCTCGTTCTTCATCAGTTCACAGGCCTTGTCCATACGGTAGTTTTTCAGATAATTCTGCAGAGATGTGCTGAGCTGCTCTTTGAAAATGCTGCCGAGATAGCTCCTGTCAAGGCCGATGCTGCGTGCGAGCTCGGAAATGGTCATTTTTCTTGAATAATTCATCTCTATGTATTCGATGGCTTTCCTTACATATGCTTCCTTCCTCGAGCCGGCTGAGTCGATGTATCTGCCACTGCCATTCTGCTCGATCAGTTGTGAAAAGAACAGGTACAAATAACCAAGCAGACGGATCTCACGCCCTTTCACCAGCTTCTTCGCTTCGACCATTTCCTTGAAACAATCGTTTATATATTCGTCGTCGCCAGTGGAGAAAACGGGGTTTTCCGCCGTCAGTCCTGCGCTTTTCAGATAACTTTCCGCTTTCAGCCCGTGGAAACCTACCCAGGAATAATTCCACGGATCTTCCATATCCGCCTGATAATATGTGACAACATTCGGACAGATCAGGAACCCCTGTCCTTCAGAAAGATGGTAAACCCTATCACCTACACAGAACTGTCCCCGACCGCTGTGGATATAGTGGATGAGGAAGTGGTCCCGTACAGCGGGCCCGTAGTAATGACCGGGGGCGCAGACCTCAGTACCGCATTGATACATATTCAAATCTGTGTGATTCAGGCTATGAATGACTATATACTTCTGTTTCATTCCACACCCTCTCTTTCTCAC
>DGEE01000064.1:12925-16850 GCA_002385815.1 Hungateiclostridiaceae bacterium UBA3934 | reverse complement strand
TCAGACGCTTATTAATCTAATAAGTATCTGAGTGTAGTGCCTGGCATCCAACAATAACTGAAAGGAGTTTTCCCATGAAAAAGATAGCCTTTATCGGAGCCGGCAGTTTTGGCTTCACAAGATCCCTTGTCAGAGACATCTTATCATTCCCGGCCCTGGCGGATTCTGAGATAGCACTGATGGATATCGATCCGGAGCGACTTGCAGCAATCAGGAAGGCTGTGGACAAGATAGTTGCTGCCGGGAATTATCAGGCAAAGGTGATAGCTACCACCGACAGGGTTGAAGCGCTGAAGGGTGCGGATGGAGTGGTTTGTACGATCCTGGCAGGTGGAGTGGATGTCTGGCGGCATGATATCGAGATCCCGAAAAAATACGGAGTGGACATAAATGTCGGAGATACCAGGGGACCGGCAGGGATATTCAGGGCATTGAGGACTATACCTGTCATGCTGGATATCTGCAAGGATATAGAGCGCTATTGTCCCGATGCCATATTCCTCAATTACACCAATCCCATGGCAATGCTGTGCAGAGCGATGCAAAGCGAAAGTAATGTGACGGTAACGGGCTTATGCCACAGCGTCCAGGGCACAGCGGCCATGCTGGCAAGATGGATCGGCGCGCCGATGGATGAGATCACTTACCTTTGTGCCGGCATAAACCATCAGGCATTCTACCTGGAATACAAGTGGAACGGCAAAGATGCATACCCGCTGCTCAGAAAGGCGGTCACGGAAAACCAGGATATATACAACGAAGAAATAGTAAGAAATGAGATGTTTCTGCACCTGGACTACTATGTCACTGAATCGAGTGGACATAATTCGGAGTATAATGCATGGTTCAGAAAGAGGCCCGATCTGATAGAAAAATATTGTATCCACGGAACGGGCTGGAACCCGGGCGAATACGCTTTCATACTGAATGAATATCTTGGCCGTGAGCACACCTGGAAAAAGGAAATCGACGACTGGCTCGCAGAGGAAACTGTAGACCTGAACAGAGGCGGTGAATACGCGGCATACATATTCAATGCGACCATAGGCGACGGAACCATGTTCGAATTCAACGGAAACGTGCGGAATTTCGGACTCATCGACAACCTGCCCGAGGGCTGCTGTGTCGAGGTACCAGTACTGGCTTCAAAAAGGGGCCTGGATCCGATCCATGTAGGTCCGATGCCGGATCATCTGGCAGTATTGCTGAATACCAGTGCCCGCTGTGAAGAGCTGGCGGTGGAGGGGGCCATCACGGGAGACCCGCGCAAGGTATTCCATGCTGTCTGCTTCGATCCGCTGACATCTGCTGTCCTGAGCCTTGATGAAATCAAACAGATGGTGGATGAGATGTTCGAGGCAAACCGCGACTGGCTGCCACAATTCAAACACTTTAAATAATTATTGGATGCCGGGCACGTCGCCCGGACACTTATTGCAGATCAAGATACCGATACGTGTCCGGGTGTAGTGCCTGGTACGCTTTTCATCTTACTGTTTATGTATTAGAATGAAACTTATGAGGCACTCTTAGTTCAAAGCCAAAGGAGGAACGCATATGGCAGAATTACGCTGGCATCCGCTTATAAAGGACTGGGTAATGATCGCATCACACAGACAGAACAGGCCTCAGATGCCGAAGGACTGGTGTCCTTTTTGCCCCGGTTCAGGGAGAGTACCGGATGACTATGAAGTATACAAGTATGATAACGACTTTCCGGCGCTGATGCTGCAGCCGCCTGTTCCCGATGATGTGGCCACTGACCTGTACAAAACAGCTGAAGCCTACGGCAAGTGCGAGGTCATACTTTTTTCTCCGGAACACACGTCGTCATTCCATCAGTTTTCAGTGGAGCACATAGTCAAAATCATCGACTTATGGACAGAGCGTTTTGTTGACTTGCGCAAGGATGAAAGGATCAAATATATATTCATATTCGAAAACAGGGGTGAAATGGTGGGTGTCACGATGCCTCACCCTCACGGACAGATTTATGGTTATCCCTTCGTACCAAAGAAGCTTGAATTGGAGCTGGAGGCCTGCAGGGAACACCATGAGGCCAACGGTACATGTCTTATCTGCGATATGCTGAAGGATGAAATCAAAGCGGGCGACAGGATCATCTTTGAAAACGACGATTTTATAGTCTTTCTGCCCTTTTTCACTGAATACCCTTACGGCATGTATATTGCAAGCAAGAACCACAAGCAGAATCTCACCCAGTTCAGCGAAAGAGAAAAGATGAATCTGGCGAGAGCCCTGAAGGAAACGACAGGGACTCTGGACTCACTGTTCGGGTTCCCGTTCCCGTATATGATGTGCATGCACCAGGACCCTGTAAACAGCGGTGATGTGAGCGATTATTATCATTTTCATATAGAGTTTTTCCCGCCGATGCGTTCATCGAACAAGCAAAAATTCAACGCCTCCAGTGAGACAGGGGCATGGGCGCATGCAAATCCTACGAAACCTGAGGAGAAGGCGGAGGAGCTCAGAGAGGCACACCAGAGGTTCATAAGCGGCCAATAGTGACCATGAGCGGGGGAAAGCGGCTGTGGGCGGCCAGAATCAGCCAAAACGACTATAAATGGTCGAAAAGGCGAAAAGCAGCCCAAAGCTGTCATAAACGGCCGAAAGAGGCGGTAATAATCAAATGCGCCGGACAACAGCAGAAGACTCCGTGAACAGAGCTCTATAACATATGGATATGATTCGGAAAGAGGTGTCGTTATGACTATAGCAGATCTTAAAAAGAAGTTCATCGAAATCTACGGCGGGACGGAGGAAGGCATCAGAATCTTCACATCGCCCGGGCGTGTCAATCTGATCGGCGAGCATACCGATTATAACGGGGGATACGTTTTCCCGGCAGCACTGACGCTGAGTTCTACTGTAATTGCCAGACCAAGGGCAGACAGGATGATGAACATGATCGCCACCGATCTCGGCATACAGGTCGAGGGTTCGCTGGACAGGCTTGATGAGTACAAAGCGTTGAAATGGGGCAACTATCAGTATGGTGTGGCTGACGAACTTCAAAAGGCGGGGTACAGGCTGATCGGCTGTGATCTCCTGTATCACGATACTGTGCCGCTGGGAGCCGGGCTTTCATCATCTGCAGCCATAGAGGTAGCGACAGCTGTGACATTGGTATCGCTGGGTAATACCGCTTTCAATGTGGAAAGGCCCATCGATATGATCGAGATGGCCCTGATAAGTCAGAAGGCAGAAAACAACTACGTTGGGGTCAATTGCGGGATAATGGATCAGTTCGCATCTGCGATGGGGAAGAAGGATCATGCCATATTCCTCAACTGCAGAGATCTGAGCTACAAGCATGTGCCGCTGAATCTGAAAGGGTACAGCATAGTTATCGCGAATACCAACAAGAAGAGGGGACTGGCTGATTCCAAGTACAATGAGAGAAGGAGCCAGTGCGAGGCGGCATTTGAAATACTGAACAAGTTCCTTCCTGAGGCAACATGCCTTGGCGAAATATCAATGGATGATTTCAATAAGCACAAACACAAGATAAAGGATGAGACCATCAGGAAAAGGGCTGAACATGTGGTGGCTGAGGATGACAGGGTCCTGAGATCTGCCGAAGCCCTGAACAATGACGACATTGCGCTTTTTGGCAAGTATATGATCGCATCCCATGAGTCGCTGAGAGACTTGTATGAAGTCACTGGCGTTGAGCTTGACACCCTTGTTGAGGAGGCGCTGAAGGTGGATGGCTGTGCGGGTTCAAGGATGACCGGCGCAGGATTTGGCGGCTGTACGGTCAGCATCGTCAGGGAGGATGCCGTCGGCAGATTCATCGATGAGGTTGGCAATGGGTACACAGCCAGGACTGGCCTGGCACCGTCCTTCTATATATCAGAGGTCGGAGATGGCGGCAGGGAATTGAAGTAAAATGCGCTGA
>DGEE01000064.1:4432-12695 GCA_002385815.1 Hungateiclostridiaceae bacterium UBA3934 | reverse complement strand
ACAGTGATATGGGTAAAAGGTTGACAACAATGTTTTACGGTGATGATGACCCACGGATAGGATCTTAATGCGATGATGGGTACAGATAGGTTATTACGGTAACGATGAGTGACAGATACAATGTTAAAATCATATATGAGGATAATCACCTGCTCGTGGTCGAAAAGCCCCCGAATATGCTTGTGCAGGGCGACCAGACAGGAGATGAGGATCTGCTCACAGTATTGAAGGAAGATATCAGGCGGAGATACAACAAGCCTGGCAATGTATATCTCGGACTGGTACACAGGCTTGACCGCCCCGCCGGAGGAGCGATGGTCTTTGCCAAAACGTCTAAAGCGGCATCCAGGCTGTCAGATCAGGTAAGGAACAGAACATTCGAAAAAACGTATCTTGCTGTGGTACACGGTTTGCCTGACAGACCATCAGGTACGCTGGTCAATTATCTCATAAAAGATGCGGCAGCCAATACCGTAAAGGCAGTGGACATATCATCAGGAAAAAACAGTTCCGGTGCTCATCCGGATATTGCCCGGATCGAAGGGAGACGAAAAACATCCGGAAAAACTGGCAACACCGGAAGCGAAAACGTAAGCACTATTTCTGGCGCAAAAAAGGCGGTTCTGGACTACAAAGTCACAGACACCGCTGACGGGTTGTCGCTTGTGCAGATCAAACTCCACACCGGAAGACCTCATCAGATCCGAGTGCAGCTTGCTTCTATCGGCCATCCCCTGTATGGTGACCAGAAATACGGTGCATCTCTGAACAAGCCGGGGATGCAGTTGGCGCTATGGTCCGCGGAGATAGGTTTTATCCATCCCACGCTCAGGGAACGTGTTGTTTACAGTTCAGACCCGCCATCAGTTTATCCCTGGAATTTGTTTGCATAAAGAGGTTCAGTTTGCGCCTTCGAGGCGGTTTATGGCAGCCTCGACCTCTTCTCTCGTAACGGTGCTCAGAAATGCGAATTTGTAATTCAGAGCCTTTTTCATCGACTCCAGCGCCTCATCTTTGTTCCCCAGCTTCTCCTGTAATAGCCCGTAGTTGTAATATGGCTCCGGGAATGTCGGCGCTTTGGCCAGCAGCTTTTCATATATTTCTTTAGCCTTGTCGTACTCGCCCAGCAGCATATAATTCTGCCCGAGATTGTCATTTATGATATTGTCCCTGGGATTGAAATCGAGAGCCTGCAGATTTAATTCCAGTGCTTTTTCGAGGTCGCCCTTTTGTATCAGCATAAAGCCGAGGCTGCCGTACACAGATGTTGTTTTGTAAGTCTGTATGACCTCCTCCAGCATGCTTACTGCTTGATCAAGGTCGCCTTTTTTCCACAGTATGAGTGCCATGACGGAATTGATATACGGAAGCTCCTCTTTTTCACGGTATTCCTTTATAACCTTCTGGAGAACCTCTTCAGCCTTCTGCAGTTCGGCGTTTTTCAGCAGCAGGTAAGCATAGGATACTGCTGTCCTGACACTGGCGCGCTTTGTCGCATAAGCCCGGCCAAACCACCTGATCGCTTCATCCAGCTTGCCCATACCGTAATTTCTGGTACCTATCATCACATATATCATCGCCCTGGAACTATAGACCATTATAAACAGATAAACCAGCAGCGCAGCGATACCCAGCCATTTATTGAACATTGCAGCTATGATCACCACGATAACAGGCAAAACAAAACCAGTGATAAGACTTTTTACTCTGCTGTTCATTATATGGACCCTCCGCTTAAGAAATTTCGAAAGCCTGGTTTCAAATGAACCAAAACAATTATAAACCATTGATACGCATATTTGCAAATGCCGGGAGGTGGCGGTTGATGCAATGCACCCTGTCTTTCTCATGGTTTGCAAAAACTAGCTTCTGTCTCAGGATCTCACCTGATTTGCAAAACTTAATTCCACTGCTGGCTATTTTGGGGTTGAAATAACTTTTTCAATCGAGACAACAAATTCGAATAAGGCTGCCTGCAAACACCTTGATTTTAAGATGCATATTGTATATAATACCTTAAACGAAATATGAAATATAATAAATTAAATATGGTGATCTTCAAAAGCAATGAAAGAGGAAAGTAACCGGAACGGACTTTACAGAGAGGAGCTGCCGTGGCTGAAAGCAGCACCAATGTACACACCGGCGAAGTTCCCTCCGGAGCTGCATCCTGAAAACCGCCCGGCCTGTATGGCGACATATTCAGATCTGTGTCAGTATGCGGATCGATGCTGGTATACAGGTCTGTGTCAGTGAGGGATCGACGATGATATGCGGATCAGTTCCGATATCTGAGTGAACCTGATTTGACAACCGCGCGGCGGGTCAAGTAGGAGATGCCGGCGCCTGGCCGTTAACAGACAGGTAGCGATTTACCCGATTTGCCTGGGAGTGCAGTGAGGGAAGTCGCAGCAGAGTGTCCGTACATACGGAAAATTGGGTGGTACCGCGGAGTTACAGCCTTCGTCCCTTGCGTGGGGGCGAAGGTTTTATTATTTATCGGGAAGAAAACAACTGATGATGTGTCCAATAATATAAAGGAGGAACCACAATGCGGGAACAGTTGAACAACATAAAGCTGGAAGCGGAAAAGAGATTGAATCAGGCCGGTTCACTGGCGGAACTGGAGAGCATCCGGCTGCAATATCTTGGCAAGAAAGGTGAGCTGACAGCGGTGCTAAGAGGCATGGGACAGCTTACACCTGAGGAAAGGCCCCAAATAGGCCAGCTTGCAAACGAAGTGCGGAGCTTCATCGAAAAAATACTGGAGGCGAAGACAAAGAGCCTGCAGGAAAAGGAACGTCTGTCAAGGCTTGAAAAAGAGGCCATCGATGTGACGATACCCGGCAAGCGGCGTTTTATAGGCAAAAAACATCCTCTGAGTATAGTGATGGATGAGATAAAGGAAGTATTTATCGGGCTTGGTTATGAAATAGCCGAGGGTCCTGAGGTGGAACTCGATTATTATAATTTCGAGGCATTGAACATCCCGCCCGGTCATCCGGCAAGGGATTCGCAGGACACCTTTTTCATAAATGACGATTTCCTGCTCAGGAGTCAGACATCGCCGGTACAGATAAGGGTCATGGAGAAGAAGAAGCCCCCGATAAAGATCATATGCCCTGGAAGGGTCTACAGATCTGACGCTGTGGATGCGACGCATTCTCCCATATTCTATCAGGTGGAAGGGCTGGTGGTGGACCGCGGCGTGACCATGGGCGACCTGATAGGAACGCTCCAGTTGTTTGCCAGGAGCCTGTTCGGCGAAGACACCAGGATTAGGCTGAGGCCTCATCATTTCCAGTTCACCGAGCCAAGTGCCGAGGTCGATGTATCATGCTGGTCCTGCGGCGGCAAAGGATGCAGGATGTGCAAGGATGAAGGCTGGATAGAGATACTGGGTGCAGGCATGGTCCATCCGAATGTATTGCGTATCTGCGGGATAGACCCGAAGGAATACAGCGGTTTTGCATTCGGGCTTGGAGTCGAAAGGACAGCCATGGGGAAATTCAATATCGACGACATGAGATTGCTGTACGAAAACGACATGCGTTTCCTCAGGCAGTTCTAGGCAGAGTTCCGGGCTGATCCCGGGAAATGCTGCAGGAAGTCGGGAAAGCCCTTGTTGAAAAATGCAGATACCAAGCGTAAGAGAAGGGAGATCATAGAAATGAAATTACCGTTGAAATGGCTGAAAGATTACACAGACATAGATGTAAGCCCGAAGGAATACGCCCACGCACTGACCATGTCGGGTTCCAAGGTAGAGGGCTGGGAGGTACAGGGTTCGGAGATAGACAAGGTCGTAGTCGGGAGGATACTTTCTGTAGAAAAACACCCTGATGCGGACCGTCTGCTGGTCTGCCAGGTTGATGCCGGCACCGGGCCGATCCAGATTGTTACTGGTGCGACAAATATCAAAGAGGGCGATCTGGTCCCGATTGCACTGGATGGTTCGAGCCTGCCGGGAGGCAAGAAAATCAAAAAAGGAAAGCTCAGAGGCATTGAATCCGCCGGCATGATGTGTTCTATCTTCGAGCTGGGGCTAACGAAAGATGATTACCCTGATGCGGATGAAGACGGGATATTCATCCTGGAAGGCGAGCCTGCACCAGGGACTGACATTAAGGAATACCTGGGTATGAATGACACTGTGGTGGAATTTGAGATCACCACCAACAGGCCTGATTGCCTTAGTATTATCGGTCTGGCCAGGGAATCTGCCGCCACGTTCGGGACATCCTTCAGCATTCCTGCAGTTACTGTGAAGGAGCTTGGCGGTCCTGTAGAAGGTAAGGCAACAGTAGAGATAAAGGCGCCTGACCTTTGTGCACGTTACGCAGCCAGGGTAGTTGAGAATGTCAGAATAGCCCCGTCACCGCGCTGGATGCAGGAAAGGCTGAGAGCATCGGGAATCAGGCCGATCAACAACATAGTTGACATAACCAACTATGTCATGCTCGAATACGGGCAGCCCATGCATGCTTTCGACCTGGAAAATCTCAAAGGACACAGCATAATAGTGAGACGGGCTGAAGCCGGTGAGATCATGCGTACACTGGACGGGCAGGACAGGAAGCTGGACGAGTCGATGCTTGTCATCGCCGATGCTGAGAGGCCGGTAGCTGTAGCTGGCGTGATGGGCGGCGAAAACAGTGAGATCACACCTGAAACAAAGACCATACTGTTCGAGTCTGCCAACTTCGACGGCATATCAGTGCGTCTTACTGCAAAGAAGCTGGGCATGAGGACCGAATCTTCAAGTCGGTTCGAGAAAGGACTGGATCCTGAGAATGTTGTCAACGCGCTCAACAGAGCTGCCCAGCTGGTGGAAGAGCTTGGTGCGGGAACAGTGTGCAAGGGAGTCATGGACTGCTATCCGAAGAAAGCGGAGAGGAAGACGTTCCCGTTTGACCCGGATTCCATCAATTCCCTGCTTGGCACCGACATCGGCACTGATAAGATGCTTGATATATTCAGGCGCCTTGAAATCGCGATCGATGAGGAAGCGGGGACTGTGACACCCCCCACATTCAGACGTGACCTGGAATGTGAAGCGGACCTGGCGGAGGAAGTGGCGAGATTCTATGATTACAACAATATAAAGCCAACATTGCTGGAAGGCAGGGCAGCTACGATTGGAGGCAAGACGGCGAAGCAGAAGGTAATGGATTTGATTGCACAAACGATGCTGTCATGTGGTCTGTCCGAGACATATACCTACTCGTTCACAAGCCCGAAGGTATTCGATATGATAAATCTGCCCCAGGACAGCCCACTGAGGAAACCCATCGTCATATCGAATCCTCTTGGCGAGGACTACAGCATAATGAGGACGACGACGATTCCGGACATGATGAAAGTCCTTGCTACCAATTACAACAGAAGAGTCGAAGAGGCGAAATTGTTCGAGATGTCGTATGTGTACCTTCCGAAGAGCTTGCCGCTGACAGAGCAGCCTGAGGAAAGGCCGGTCCTGACCATTGGAATGTATGGGGACGTTGATTTTTATGACCTTTCCGGCGTGATAGCTGAACTGATGGAAGCTCTGGGCATCGGGGATTATGAACTGGAACCGGTAAAGGATGATCCGACATTTCATCCTGGCAGGACAGCACGGCTGACGATCAGGGGCGCAAACTGCGGCATACTCGGCGAGATACATCCGAATGTGGCAGAAAACTTTGAAGCGGCCCAAAGGAATTATGTTGCCCTGATAGATATAGATCCTCTGATCCGGAATTCGTCCATGGTGCCTGAATATAAGCCGTTGCCGAAGTTCCCGGCGGTGACGAGGGATATAGCCGTGCTCGTGGATGACGGCATACCTGTGAGGAAGATCGAAAAGGTCATAACTGACAGAGCAGGCCGGATTTTCGAGGATGTAAAGCTCTTCGATGTTTACAAGGGCAAGCAGGTGCCCGAAGGAAAGAAGAGCGTCGCATACAGCATCACATTCCGCGCTTCTGACAGGACGCTGACCGATGAGGAAGTGAGCAAGGTCATGGAGAAGATAACAAAGGCGTTGATGAATGAGCTGGGTGCACAGCTGAGGATGTAGCGAAGGAAATGGCGGGGAAAGAGGGCAAAGGTAAGCAGACGGGTCTGTAAAGAACAGACGTAAAAGCTGGGCTCAGGCTTGAAACTTTACTTTCGCTATCGGACTTTTGAAGAACAGGCATAAAAAGAAAGTGCTATAAAAGGAGACGGGGATTGCCGACTACTGTATGGAACAGTTTGAGGCGGACCTCCGTCTCCTTTGTTTTTTCCTGCTGTTTAAGCCTTGGATCCTGTCTGCTATTTCAGAAGATTTTTCTCTGCGAACTCGATCATCCTTTTAACCATCTGGCCGCCGATTGGCCCGCCCTCACGTCCGTTCTGCGCAGCGGTCAGGTTGCCTTTGTAATGATCGTTGTTCTCCTTTACGAACTGTTCATGACCGATTTCCTTAGCACACTCGATCTTGAATCTGGTCAGTGCTTCTCTGGCCTCCGGGACCAACGGAGTTTTCGGTCTTGACATAGAATCACCTCGTTTCTGCAATACAGTGAATTATACTTACAATGCGGCTAAACACTTCGGTACAGAGAAATTTTCGTATGCATGTTTTATTCCTGTTCCGCCAGTGTTCCAACCAGGCAATAAATACAGCCAGTTATATTTTCTGCGATTTAATAAATATTAAGCTGTAAGATAAATAGAATGATGTAATATTATTCATTAAGTTTTAATTTTAAGTTTTCCGGCACCTGGCATTGCTGGATTCTCGCTTGCACGTCCTGTTCGCACAGGGCATTAGTTGGATTTCTGTCCATACGGCTGATTGACGAATGACATTGGTTGAAATTTTGCACACTTGATTCTTTGCGATATTGCGGCGGTACCGGCTGAGATATTTATCATTGATTAAAATTTAACGATTTGCTATAATATGTGGGAAATAACGGTACAATTAATTATATCCGCAGGACCGGCGGAATGGAAGCTGACAGTGAGCCAATGCAGTGCAGGCAGGCCGGTGCGGGATCAAACACAATATACAGGAGGAACAGTAAATGAAGAAATTGGGTCTGGACTATTCAAACGCATTAGCTTTTATCAATGAGAGTGAAATAACATGTTTATCTCCATTCATAAAGAAAGCTCATGAGATGCTCCACAACAAAACAGGTCCGGGGAGCGACTTCACAGGATGGGTCGACCTGCCAAAAGTCTACGACAGGGATGAATTTGCCAGGATCAAAGCAGCGGCTGAAAGAATAAAGTCCGATTCGGAAGCCCTTGTGGTAATAGGGATCGGCGGCTCGTACCTGGGTGCAAGAGCGGCGATAGAAGCGCTTGCACATTCATTCCACAACCTGATGCCCAGGTCGAAACGGAACACGCCGGAAATTTATTTCGTGGGAAACAGCATCAGTTCGACTTATATGGCAGAGCTCTTCGAACTGCTTGACGGCAAGGATATATCTGTCAATGTCATATCGAAATCAGGCACGACCACTGAGCCAGCCATTGCATTCAGAGTGTTCAGGGAATATCTCGAGAGCAAATACGGCAAGGAAGAGGCGGCCAAAAGGATATATGCGACCACCGACAAAGCCAGAGGCGCACTGAAGAAACTGGCGGACGAAGAAGGATATGAGAGCTTTGTGATACCCGACGATGTAGGCGGGAGGTTTTCTGTGCTGACAGCTGTGGGACTGCTGCCGATAGCAGTGGCAGGCATCGATATAGATGAGATGATGAGGGGTGCCGCCGATGCAGCAGACCAGTACAACAATGATGATGTGACAGTGAATGAGTGCTATCAGTATGCGGCAGTGAGGAATGCACTCTACAGGAAGGGTAAAACCATCGAGATCATGGTAAATTACGAACCCTCGATGCACTATTTCACCGAATGGTGGAAACAGCTTTATGGCGAGAGCGAAGGCAAGGACCAGAAGGGCATATTCCCTGCAGGCGTGGACTTTACTACGGATCTGCATTCAATGGGCCAGTATATACAGGACGGTCTCCGCAACATCTTTGAGACAGTGCTCAATGTTGAGAAGCCGAGAAAGAACATTATGATAAAGGCAGACAAGGACGATCTGGATGGCTTGAATTTCCTGGCTGGCAAAGATGTGGATTTTGTGAACAAGATGGCGATGCAGGGGACTGTACTGGCGCATACCGACGGCGGAGTGCCCAACCTTGTTATCAGCATTCCTGAAATGAACAGCTACTGGTTTGGGAACCTGGTTTACTTCTTTGAAAAAGC
>DGEE01000064.1:0-4158 GCA_002385815.1 Hungateiclostridiaceae bacterium UBA3934 | reverse complement strand
GCACTGCTGGGCAAGCCAGGCTATGAGAAGGAAAGAGAAAAGCTTGAAGCACGGCTGAGGAAATAAGATGGTACAGGGCGGGCATGAACCGGTCCACAGGAGTCGTCTGTTTGTTTTGCAGGAACAGGACCATTGCCATACCCACATGCCCCAGGGCTGTTAAGGTATGGTGCATATGAGTATTTCAGGGCGGGACAGAAAGCGCAGCGGGACAACCCCGTTGCCCAGCCCCCTGTTCAGATATACCCTGATGCCATTGACGCGTTTCAACCCCCTGGTGATGCCCATCCTGCAAAGCTGATCATCGCGCAGGATCATGAACTCCAGGTTGAAGGGCATCCATATCTGCCCGCCGTGAAAGTGGCCGGCGAACATGTAGTCTACAATTTTCCCGGGGATGCTCAGCACCAGGTCTGGGTTGTGTGTAATCGAGATTTTCGGTGCATTGGGGATGCAGCCCTCCATTGCTTTCTCAATGTCCGGACTGCCCCGTCTCAGGTCATCGAACCCTATTATGTTGTATTTCTGACCATCTTTTTCAACTACAACGGTCCTGTTTATAAGCACCTCCACACCGAGGGCCTCTATTTCACGAATAAAGTTCTGAAGGCCTTCTTTATTCGACCTGAAAGCTTTATACTCGTGGTTGCCGAGACACATTATGGTCCTGCAGCCTCTGGTGAAGGTACGCAGGTACCGTAAAAATTCTGACGCATGCACAGGCTTGTTTATATAGTCTCCGGTGATGAGTATAAGGTCAGGTTTTTCAGCCTTTACTGCTTTTTTTATGCGCTCAGCTGAGATCCTGGTCATATTGATATGCAGGTCGGACAGGTGCATAATGCGAAGGCCTTTTCCCTTCCTGGAAAAATCCAGCCTTTCTATCTTCAGCCATGTGGTTTCAAAAACCATATACGCATAGAACGCGGCTATGACCAATATGATTACGCCCAGAACCATGAAGCATTCTCCTAAGATCAGACTTTTCGATATAAATTAATATACCAATTACCGGCAAAATCGGCAACATCCATTTGAATGGCTGTATTTGACTATTGCCTGTTTTAAAAATATAATTAAATTATCAGGCTGGAAGCCGGAATTTATACGGTATGGAGATCAATATGAAAGGCAAATGCTGTGACAAATGCGAAGAACTGAAGACCGATCCTGAACGGGTCAGCAAGGTCAGGAACTGCATGATAAAGGACGATGAAGCCATCATGCTCTCCGATTTGTTCAAAGTGCTGGGGGACCAGACGAGGATAAAGATCATCTTTGCATTGTCCTGCTGTGAGATGTGTGTATGTGATATCGCTGAAGCAGTAAATATGACGCAGTCCGCTGTCTCTCACCAACTGAGGCTCATGAGGAACATGAAGCTGGTCAAATACAGGAAGGAAGGCAAGTCTGTATACTACTCACTTGATGATGATCATATACTGCAGCTTTTCAATCAAGGTATGGAGCATGTGAAGCATGGATAACCGAATTTGTGTTTCTGTCAACGGATCACCGCAGTTAAAAGCTTTTGGTCCAACCTTATCAGATGGGGTATTCGTGTTTTGTGATCCGGATAAAGAGAGCGGGATCGCAAAAGGCAAAAAAGGCGTAAAGACTGCTATGGCATTCAGAACAGAAGGATTTTTGTCTATGGATACAATCACAGATAGTGGATTGATGACTGAATTTTCACTGGACAGGATACTTAATGCCGCTGAAAAGTATAAATACGAAACCCATATGCACACCAAAGAAGCAAGCGCATGTGCAGGGAGCACCGGAGCAGAGATGGTGCGCGCGTATTACCGGGCGGGCTACTCGGGCATCATAATCACCGACCACTTTTTCAACGGAAATTCCTGCATACCTGATCATCTGCCGTGGGAAGAGCGGGTGGAGTTGTTTTGCCGCGGATATGAAAATGCGTTGCGGGAGGCAAGCAAGCTGGATTTCCGCGTGTTTTTCGGATGGGAATATGCGGACGACGGGGCTGAATTCCTGACATACGGACTGGGGAAGGATTTTCTCCTGAAATATCCGGACATGCTGTCCTGGCCGATAGAAAAGTATCTCAGGGTCGTGCGGGAGCATGGGGGATTCGTTTCTCAGGCCCACCCTTACAGAGAAGCCTGGTACATAAAACAAATCCGTGTTTTCCCTGAACATGTGGATGCGATAGAGGTCCGCAACACAAGCCATATGGATCCCAAATTTGATGAGCGGGCACTGGAACTGGCCAACAAATACAATCTTTATCATACCGGCGGCTCCGATTCTCATTTCGCTGACCTTCTGCCCGGGGGAGGCATGGAATTCGACTGTGAGCTGTTTACCATCGAGGATTTCATCCGTGCTGTAAAAGAAGGCAGAGGGCGCGTGTTCCCCTGAAACGCAGGTCTGGTCACGTTACAAGCAATGGAAGATTAGAGGTAACATAAACCAATACTACACAATTGTCGATATATAAATAAGTGTATGTATAGATTGCGGGAGTGTCAGCATGATGGACGTACCTCTTATTTTTTCGATAATCTTCAGTTTGATTTGTATAGTGAGCTTATATCTGGGCATTTATACACTTTACACCAATCCGGTTTCCATGACCAACCGGCTCTTTTTTGCGCTGGCATCAGCATTGTTCATCTGGTCATTTGGCTTTGCAATGGCGATATCGGCCGCTGACATTTCATCATGCCTGTTCTGGAGGAGATTTGCAGCCATCGGATGGGGCGTTTTCTTCAGTATTCTGCTCCATTTCATAATTTCGCTGACCGACAGAGATTCTCTTCTGGACAGATGGTGGAAATATATACTGCTGTATCTTCCGGCGGCGGTCTGCCTTTCGGTGTTCACATACATCCCGGGGCTCAATCCACAGCAATTCAACCTGGTAAAGACGCCCATGGGATGGGTCAATATCTCTATCAAAAACTACTGGGATTGGTTTTTTATCGCATATTACCTGGGCTACACATCCACTGGCATATACCTGGTCAGGAAATGGGGAAAATCAGAAAACAGCAGGAATGTGAAAAAACAGGCGAATATTATCATCAGGTGCTTCCTGAGTGCTCTTGTGCTGGGAGTTTTCACAGAGAGCATCGTGAACAACGTATTTTCCATCAGGATCCCCCAGTTGGCTCCCATCGTTATGATGCTTCCCGTGCTGGGGGTCAGTTATGCCATGCAAAAATACGGCTTTTTGGACACAAAAAGGAATGTAGCCGATTCGCTGCTGTTCAGTGATCAGATCCGGATAAAAATCGTTCATTACCTGGCATCATACCTTTTTATTGCAAGTGTGCTGAATGTCATTGCTTTATATTTTATTTACAGGGGAAAGGATCTGTTTTCAGTACTTCTGTTCAGCGGTATCCTGATAATAGCCGGCATCATTTTCGAGATAATCGAAAGGATCGAAAAAAGCAAGAGGTATAAGGATTTTGTTTACGCAGTAGTTTTCTTTGTGTTGATACCCGTATTGACATTGAATTATATTGAGTTTGCTGTGATGACCGTCTGGGCTCACACGTTCATCTTCCTTATCATATCCATAGCTATGGTGAGCAGGGTCATACAGACCGCTGTGGCGGCATCCATCTTATTGACGCATATTATGGTATTCATCCTGAAGCCGACGCTGGAAACCCGGATCGATGAGGTGGATCATATCGGCCGGATAGGCCTTAGTGCGATCGCTATCTGGATTGCATTTTTCATCATGAATGTATTCAGGACCAAGCTGCTTGAAAATGCATATCAAATAAGCTTTCAGGAGTTGGTGGCAGAGATCTCGACACATTATATCAGTGTCGGTGAAAAAGGCTTTGATCAGGTGACCAGTGAGACGCTGCGCAGAACGAGTGAGTTCCTGATGACAGATGGCATCTTTATCTATCTGCTGAACGAAGAGAAGGATAAAATAACTTGTTCCTACTCATGGACGAATGGCCAGAACTCGACGGATGCCAATTTCAAAGAAATAGTGCTCAGCGATTATCCGTATCTGAAGCGCATGTTTTCAACCGCCAACAGTCTGGAGATCTATGATATAGATGATCTTCCGCCGAATGAGTATGATGATATAGTGCATATCACAGACGGACAGGTCAAGTCGCTGCTCATCCTGCCAATTGAGAACAACGACAATGTCTA
>DGEE01000053.1 GCA_002385815.1 Hungateiclostridiaceae bacterium UBA3934 | reverse complement strand
ATGGAACGCGGATCGACATTTTCCGCCGGTCAGCGGCAACTGCTTGCATTTGCCAGGGCACTGGCCTTCGACCCCGCGATACTGGTGCTGGATGAAGCGACCTCAAATATTGATACGGAAACAGAACTGCTGATACAGGATGCTCTGGCCAAACTCACCAGGAATCGCACCACTATCGTGATAGCGCACAGGCTCTCGACCATACAGCATGCCGATAAAATACTGGTGCTGCATAAGGGAAAAGTCAGAGAATCGGGCACCCATCAGGAGCTCCTGGCCAAAAGGGGCATGTACTATTCGTTATACCGGCTGCAGTACCAGAAGCAGGAGCCCGCATCGTAGCACAGGGACACTTCTGCGATCAATGGGGCCATTTCCCGGAGCAAGGTGCCGGGTATTCCTGTGATCGGTTGGAGCTTCCCGGAACGAGATATGCGGACACTCTCCTGATCAATTGGAACATTTCCCGGAAAAGGGTATGGAGACGCTCCTCTACAAGCAGATTTTCTTCTATAGTTGAGAAGTTTCAATGCCTCTCGGCCTCTGTTCCAATGACCACCTCCATTGACATGTGTTTACATTTATGTTAGCATATATTTAGTTCGAGGTAGGTTGGATTGAGGAAGACATTTCGCACATTGTCCTGCGAAGTGTCTTCTTATGTTTGTTTTTCCGTTTGTAAAATTATTGAAAGGAAGATGAAGATGCAAAAAGCGGCATTGTCTGAACGGATATTCAATATCCTGACTGACCATATTGCTGAAATTGAAAAAGAAAAGGAACCGATCCTCAAGAGTCTTTTTTCAGAAAACGCTGAAACTGCTATGGAAAGCGAAGCTTTCTTCAGAGATTATATAGACAGACTTGAAAAATACCTGAAAAAAGCAACAGTTAAAAAAGACGGAGCCGATACATGCCCGTTTCCCATAATAGGAAGTATAGTAGAGATCAAGGACATCGAGGATTCAGATACCCTCAAATGCCGGATCGTGCTTCCCTATGCCGGCAAATCCACCAATGATGTTTTTGATGCCTCCTGTCTGTCACCGATGGGAAAATCACTTCTGCTCAGCCCGCCCGGCAGCGAAGTGACTGTCAGAACTCCTGGCGGACAGGTCAGGTATGAAATAATCAGCGTTTCTATCGACGACCTGGACATCGGGAAAAGCGATCTCAGCTTTTACAGCAACAAGCCAAAGTCAGTAGTGGCCGACACGTAACATCAACTGGCACAGATATGGATCGACAAGACCCCTGTCCGGGATGTGGCAGGGGTCTTTTAGTTTTAAGAAACTGTGTCCTTCTCTGGGATCTCAAGACCAGGAAGGCATCAGCATGGCAGATGTGACACCTGACCGTTCAGTCTGACCGTCCATATACAGTCAGGTCCGGCAGCGTTCATAATAGCCTTTTCACATACAGTTACTCCATTATTTGAGCAGCAGGCTCGTCAGACTGTCCCTGATTATTTTCCTGCCGCTTCCGTAGATGGAGAAGCAAAACAGCACATCATCGATACCTTCTTCATTTATCAGTTTCTTTGCATCAAAATCAAGGCACCCTTCATTGTTGAATCCCTTCGGATCTATAACATAGACCAGTGAATAATTATGTACCAGGAATGGTATCATGGCACTCCCGTAAGAATCCTTTATCACCAGCAGCTTGCGGCCGTTGGGATTGTCAGTGTCGATCCTTTCTATGCGCTGATCCCCCCATGCGAAGCAGGAATATTTGTAAGCACCAAGGCTTTTAAAATTGGTATTTATGATGCTGTCCACCTTATATGAATCTTTCAGATTCCCCATCTTGTATAGTGTGAGCTGGTGTCCGATCTTCGGGATATAGTAATCCAGCTTTTCAGGATTGTTCTTCAGCCTCGACGCCTGCGGCATCTTGTATATCTGGGAATACAATCCCCCCAGGAACGGCTCGTATGTGCCTTTCGTAAAATCTTCATTTATATCGGCTGCTTCCTGCCCTGATGCCTCACAGAATGCGCGGTAGGCATAATACGCCCCCAGCGCCGTCCAGTGGACATCCGACCGGAAATATATATGCTCGTCCTTATGCTCCATCAGTTTGTCAAATACCCTGACGACTTTCACGCCATCAGCACTCCCGGCTATGATGCTTTCAGCCTTACTCTGATCATAGCTGCCTGTGCTGTACTTTTTGGATGCATAGAAGGCAGCGCTTGTAGGACCGGTTATCGAATACAGGTTGAGCTCCGGCATTATTGTGGCAAATTCGGCCAGTATCCCGCCGAACGACTTCAGGTTGTAGGCTCCGGTCGGCATCATGACCCTGTCACCAGCTATTATCAGGGAATTATTCAGCCGTTCATCAGCCTCTTGTTTTGCAGGGCCACTTCCTGCTCCCGGATTGTTTTCTTTGCTCTCCTGACCGGGCTGATCCTGTCCGTCAGTCGTCCCTGCCTGTTGCTCCGCCGGGTCCTGACCCTCGGCCTGCCCGTCATCCGTCTGTCCCTGATCAGACCCGTCATCTCCACCCTGACCGGCACCAGGTGATAACTGTGCTCCATCGGTTTGTCCTGAACCTTCCTGTGTCATGCTGTCCGAAGGATTCCCGCTGCTACCCTCCTGTCCGGACACCGCACCCGCATCACTGCCTGGAGTCCCGTCCTGCTGTTCCGTTCCGGCTTCAGCATCTGTAACGCCTTCCTGTCCTCCTGCTCTTACGAATTCGTCCACATCCACATTTGCGAGCACGAGTTCGCTGTCAGTGAAAAGATCCAGATAAAGAAGGTTCGAATATGACTGGAAGCTCATCACAGACAGTTCTCTCAACAGGAAATTGTCCAAAAGGAAGGTCTCGTACATGTCCATATATTTCCCTGAAAAGAAATCCGATACCGTAAAAGCAGGCTTTTTGCTGAGATACCTGTTTTCAAAAGGAGAAAATCCGTCGCTGTCGATAAACAGTGAACATACGACAAGTATTGTCAGTATTGCGATAAACGTACATATCACGGCATAGTACTTTTTTTTCATGACTTTCCTCCTTCCGTGGTCAGAATCTGAAATATATGAATGGGTTATAGCTGTTGCTCACTATACTGGCTGCCGACATGATAAATGCTATGGCAATGCACAAAGCTGCTGCAGCTGCCCTGACGCCCTCCGGGATCCTGAGCCTCTCCAGCCTGTTGAGAATGAAGCGTTTCACAGGCAATGAGCATATTATGCACACCGCTATGAAAGGAAGATAGCTGACTACCATCCGGAGCGCATCAGCAGCGCCAATCGAAGCGCCTGCCGTTCCGAACATAACCTTCAGCGCATCGACATTCCTGCCGAAGTCTTCGAAGTAGAAAAAGTTGAACCCGAATAGCACGAGAGCGAAGGAATATAATGCCCTCAGTATCTTTGGCATTTTCTCAAGTACCTTGAGCAGGAATACCTTTTCGATCACCAGTATCACTGCAAAGTACAGTCCCCATATGACGAAGTTCCAACTGGCTCCATGCCAGAGACCTGTGAGCATCCAGACGATGAAAATATTCCTCATCTGCAGCCGGCGGTTGCCTCCCAGCGGGATATAGACATAATCCCTGAAAAATGACCCCAGCGTCATATGCCAGCGGCGCCAGAAATCTGTGATGCTCTGAGCTGTATAGGGATAGTTGAAGTTTTCCGGAAACGTGAATCCGAAGGTTTTCCCGAGACCTATAGCCATATCGGAATAGCCTGAAAAATCGAAATATATCTGGAATGTAAAGCATAAAAGCCCGAACCACACTTCAGGGGCTGACATGCTGAGCAGTTCTCCATCAAGAAATTTGACAGCGACAGAACCTGCGTAATTCGCAACCAGGGTTTTCTTGGCGAGTCCGACAACGAACCTGGTAATCCCCTCATATATCCCCTGGATCGTTATTGAGCGCTCTTCAAGCTGGTCTTCAATATCAGTATACCGGACGATCGGGCCGGCGACCAGTTGAGGGAACATTGATACGAAGAGCAGGAATCTGAAAAAGGACTTCTGTACCTTTGCCTTACCCCTGTACGCGTCGATAGTGTATGAAATAGTCTGCATAGTGTAAAATGAGATCCCGATCGGCAGCGATATTCCCGGATCCGGTATGTTGAACCAGGGCAGCGCATTCAGATTGTTCACGACAAATCCGCCGTATTTGAAAAAACCCAGCAGCCCTAAATTCAACACCAGTGAAATCACTACGAACAATTTCCCTTTAGGCGTATTGGAATGCCTTCCTGCCAGTCCGCCGCATATGTAGTCTACAACGGAGCTGATGATCAGCAATATGACCCATACAGGCTCTCCCCAGGCATAAAAAAGCAGCGATGCTGCTATCAGCACTGCATTCTTCGCTTTTGTCCCCGGTACAATAAAGTAAAGCAGCAGAGTTATTGGTAAAAACCTCAGCAGAAAAACCAAACTAGAGAATACCATATTTCCTGTCTCTTATACACATCTGACGCTGCCGACGAAGAGAAAAGTGTAGG
>DGEE01000011.1 GCA_002385815.1 Hungateiclostridiaceae bacterium UBA3934 | reverse complement strand
TCGGGACCAGCGCCGGCAGCATCCCTGCTGCCGGTTGTGGTGCCTGTTGCCTCATTCGAGCAGCATGCCCCGGTCGCATCTGTAGCACTTGCAGCCCAACGATGTCTTGGCTGGCTATCCGCACGGCTTTTTCGGGTATGCGGCGGAGCTGTGTAACAAATAAGTCCTGAAAGGTATAGAACTGTAAGGCCGTGCAGATAACCACCAGACCATTTGAGATTGCACGGTTGGCCAACCGCTATGCTTGCTGAGTCCGGGCTTCTTTGATTTTCAGTCGCCTGAAAAGTGGCCGGATGCGCTTATCAAATGGGCTTTACAGCTTGAATTGCACTTGCGTGTGCGATAAAATGGATATGTGACCAGGAAATTGTTTCAACAAATGAAAATTTCATTGAACAGCATTATGAATAAACTACAAAAGAGGGGCAAGTATGGATACACTTTGTCAGAACTTTCTGGAAAGAAACTTTGGTATCGATGAAGCTATCATCAAATTGACTCAAAGTGTCGAAAATGAAATAAAAGACATTGTCAAAGGTATTGAATCCATCAGAGAAATAAACCAGTATAAGGTGATATCCGCTATGCAGGAGCACCATCTTAGCGATTCGCATTTTGGCGGAACCACCGGCTATGGCTATAATGACAGGGGCAGGGAAGTGCTTGACAGCGTATATGCCTCTGTTTTTGGTGCTGAAGACGCATTAGTGAGGCACCAGATCGTGTCGGGTACCCAGGCGATAGCGATCTGCCTTTTTGGGAACCTGAGGCCAGGGGATGAGTTGGTTTCTGTTACAGGAAAGCCATATGACACATTGGAGGAAGTGATCGGGCTCAGGGGAGAGGGAGCCGGATCACTGAAAGAATTTGGGATAGCTTACCGGCAGTTGGATCTGACGGATGACGGCAGTATAGATATCGACAATATAAAGTCTGTTGTTGGTCCTCAAACGAAAATGGTCTTTATCCAGCGTTCCAGGGGCTATGAATGGAGAGATCCTGTAAAAGTCGAAGATATAAGGAAGGCTGTTGAGGCGGTCAAAGCGATAAACAGGGATGCAATAGTCATGGTGGACAATTGCTACGGTGAGTTTACAGAAACAGAGGAACCCACTCAGGCTGGCGCTGATATAATGGCGGGCTCGCTCATAAAAAATCCCGGAGGCGGACTTGTACCTGCAGGCGGGTACATAGCAGGTAAAAAGGAACTGGTGGAGAATGCCGCATTCAGGCTGACATCCCCAGGGCTTGGCAAGGAGCTGGGGGCCACACTGGGAAACAACAGGCTCATGTTCCAGGGATTGTTCATGGCTCCGCATACAGTAGCAGAGAGCCTCAAGGGAGCCGTATTCACCGCTGCACTTATGCAGAGACTGGGCTTTGAAACGTCTCCGGGACCTTCCGAAAAGAGGAGCGATATCATACAAGCCATACGCTTCAATGATCCGGAGAGCATGATAGCATTCTGCCAGGGCATCCAGAAAGGCTCACCGGTCGATTCATTCGTGACTCCCGAACCCTGGGAAATGCCCGGATACGACAGCAAGGTCATAATGGCTGCAGGAGCATTCATACAGGGATCTTCAATAGAACTGAGTGCCGATGCACCGCTCAAGCATCCATATATTGCATATATGCAGGGGGGACTGGTCTACGAGCATGTGAAGCTCGGTGTAATGACGGCCCTTAAATTTATGAAGGAAAAAATCTTGCAGGGTTTTGATCGGATATGAGAAAGATCGATACCGGGGAAAAAACAAAAAAGACAATAGAATTTCCGACAGGAAAGAAAATCAGCCGGGAAGAAACAGAAACTGACAGGAAGAAAGCATTCAAAGGCATTACTGTGGGGACATTTCTTATCCTGTTCATTATCCTCTATGTGCCTTCGCTCCTCAACTGGGTCTCAGGTACTCACACGGCTCAGGATGTGATAAGGAACGGTATCATAGAGGAATATATCCAGGCCCGGGCAGTACTGATCAGAGATGAGGCGTTGCTGAAACCCTCATCCTTCGACGGGATATTTATCCCGGAAATACACGAAGGTGAAAAAACGGCTGCATACAGTTGCATAGCCATGGTGATGGGCAGAGAATCTGATGACCTGCTCAGGGAGATAGAGGACATAAATGCGAAGATTGTAAAGACCCGTATGGAACAGGCTGAAAAGGCTGATTTCTTTTCAGCGGATCTGGCGAAGCTCGATGAAGAGATAGGCAAAAGAGTAAGGAAGCTGATCTATGCATGCAACTCGAGAAGCTTTGAGGAAATGGGAAGACAAAGGGCAGAAATCCGCAACATAGTAGAGAAAAAAGCTGAAATTGCGGCCGGGGGTTCGACAGACGAGTATATTACATCTCTTCAGAACAAAAAGAGAGCTATCCAGGATATGATAGAACAAAATACGATCCAGGTCAGATCAAACATTTCCGGTATTGTATCTTATTGCATCGACGGCTATGAAGACGTGCTGACACCTGACAGGGCCAACGACCTGACAGTGGATGAGTTGGACAGGATAAGAGAAAGGTATGCATCGATCCATGCGGATTCACGAAGTGTTCAAAAGGGAGAGCCTTTTGCCAAGATAATAAAGGGGATCGATATGTATATGGCGGCTGATATCCCTGCGGACAAAGCGAAGAAGCTGCGGACGCGAGACAGCATCAGGCTGCGCATCAACAGCATCGGCTTTGAGACACCGGCATCGATAGTGAGCATGGGCAATGCTGAGAATGACAGGGTCGTGATTGTAGTTAAGATGAGCAGAGGTATTGACGTCTTATCAAGTAAGAGAGTGGTGGATGTTGACTTCATTATAAAGACCGAAGAGGGATTGAAGGTGCCGCTGAAATGCCTGAGGGACATCACTGCTGACGGTACCAGGGGCAGGATCATGCTGGTGCGTAACAATGTCGCCGTCAGCAGGCTGGTCGATATCGTATGCAGTGATGATGAGTATGCCATCATCAGGACACCTGAAAACGAATACGAAAGGACAGTAAGTCTTTATAATATTTATCTGATCAATCCGGATAATATTGAAGAAGGAGATATAGTAAGCAAATGACAGAGAACCATGACCTGATAAAAGACAACCTGTGTGTTTTGCGTTCCAGGATAGCGGCAGCAGCTGCCCGGGCGGGAAGAGACCCTGGAAGCATCAATATAGTGGCTGTCACAAAAACCGTAGACCCGGAACGTATCAAAACTGCTTTTCAGTGTGGGATAACTGATTTTGGAGAAAACAGAGTTCAGGAATTGGTGCAAAAGGCCGATATATTGGATAAAGGGTACAATTGGCATATGATCGGTCACCTTCAGACAAATAAGGTGAAATACATTGTTGATAAAGTTTCCATGATACATTCGCTGGACAGGATCGAACTGGCGAAGGAGATAAACAGGAGAGCTGAAAAAGCCGGCAGAGTGATGGAGGTCCTGGTGCAGGTCAATGTGGCCGGCGAAAGTACCAAATTCGGCATAGAGCCCTCGTCTGCTCTCCAGTTTGTAAAAGATGTCAGCAGGATGGGAAATGTCAGGGTGAGAGGTCTGATGACGATAGCGCCACTGGTGTCTGACCCGGAGGATGTCAGGTGGGTATTTGCAGGTTTAAGGCAATTGCTTATTGACATCAGAAAGGAAAATATTGATAATGTAAGTATGGATTACCTTTCAATGGGTATGAGCAATGATTTTGAGGTTGCCATAGAAGAAGGAGCCAATATAATCAGACCAGGGACGGTGATTTTCGGAAAACGCTGAATTTCAGATATACAAGCTGACGTAAACTGAGAGCCGGTCATGTTGATACAGACCGGATAACGAAAGAAAAACGGAGGGATATACCAATGGCAAAGCTGCTTAACAAGATGCTCAATCTGGTGGGCTGGGAAACAGAAGAGGAAGAAGAGGACTTTCAGGAAGAGACAATAGAAGAGCAATATCAGCCTCCCCAATACCTTCAAACCTTTACCAGAAAGCCACAGACCAACAAAGTGGTGAATATCCATACGAACAACCAGTTCAAGGTTGTTATCATGCAGCCTGAGACATTTGATGATGCCAGGGAAATATGTGACCAGCTGAAAAACAAAAAACCTGTTGTTGTCAATCTTGAATGTCTGACCAAGGAAACGGCACAGAGAGTCATCGATTTCCTCAGCGGATCCGTGTATGCACTGGATGGTGACATACAGAAGGTATCGACGGGAATCTACATGATAGCCCCAAGCAATGTTGATATCATGAGTAATTTCAGAGATGAGATCAGAAGCAAGGTAGCCTTTCCGTGGGTGAAATGAGCTTCCTGTTATTTCTTCGGTACGGAGGCAGATAATGAGAATATTTCTATACAGGCTGGCCAGATTACTTTTTGATGCAGCGGAGCTGGTCCTGCTTATCAGAGTAGTTGTGTCCTGGTTGCCTGTAAACAGGGACAACAAGCTGATAATTTTATTATATAAGGTCACAGAGCCGGTTCTGGCACCAATAAGATCGATGATCAGAAGATCATCTGTCGGGCATCGGCTGATTTTTGACTTTTCACCACTGATAGCATTTTTACTGCTTGCCATTTTAAGAAGGATAGTTTTATGGATCATATGATGATTTATGTAGGTAGGGGGGTAACCGCTGTATGAATTATACACCAAATGACTTGCAGAATCTGACATTCAAAAAGTCTTTCATGGGCTACAGTGAGGATATGGTCAACGATGTACTGGACAAAATAATCGAAGACTATACCGCGTACATCAGAGAGAATGTTGAACTGAAGGACAAGCTTGCTTTGCTCAATGAAGGCCTTCAGCATTACAAGACGATAGAAGAATCGCTGCAGAACAGTTTGCTCGTGGCACAGCAAACCGGAGAAGACATAAAGAAGAATGCCTATGAAAAGGCGGAAAACATCATCAGGGAAGCGGAGGTAAGAGCACAAAAGCTGATCAATGATGCTAACCAGGAAGTAGTCAAAATCAGATTCGAATATGAGGAATCGAGGAAAAAGCTCCACATATTCAAATCCAAGTGTGAGATGCTGCTGATGTCACAACTGGAGCTTCTCAGACAGATGTTCGAAGAAGATGACGACGAAGAAGAGTGATTTGTTGACAGCCGGGTACCCATTATTGTATAATGCTTTACAATATTTCAAATACTATGAACGGAACGAGTAAAGAGCTCGAAGGCTTTCAGAGAGCGGACGGCTGGTGGGAGTCCGCAGCAACGGTTCTTGAAAATCATCCGGGAGTAGCTGTCGGAAAGCATGTTTGAGATCCTGGTTCGCATTACCGGAACCAGCGTGGTTTTACCGGAATACGTTTCTGAGATTGTGTGCAGAATGGACCGCGGCCCGATCAGTCAGACTGCAAGTATGATAAGCCGGTTCACACCGTTAAATGTGGCAATGAGTGACTGTTGTGATGTGAGGGTTTTTGAATGCCTGGACAAAGCAGCAGTAAATTGGGTGGTAACGCGTGAGATATAAGCTCTCGTCCCTTTGTACAGGGTCGGGAGCTTTTTGGTTTACCGGAAATCAATATCGGAACGGGTAATAAGGAGGAAGTCATGTATAAGAAGGTATCAACAGATCTCAGCTTTGTCGAAAGAGAAAAAGAGGTGCTGGGATATTGGAAGGAAAACAAAATTTTTGAAAAAAGTCTTAAATTCAGAGAAGGTAATGAAACCTTCACATTTTATGATGGTCCGCCCACAGCAAATGGGAAACCTCATATAGGTCACATAATAACCCGTACAATGAAGGACCTTTTCCCGAGGTATAAAAGCATGAAAGGCTACAACGTGCTCCGCAAGGCAGGCTGGGACACACACGGGCTGCCTGTCGAACTTGAGGTGGAGAAGCTTCTCGGGATAAACGGAAAGCCGCAGATTGAGAAATACGGCGTTGAGCCGTTCATACAGAAGTGCAAGGAAAGCGTCTGGAAATACAAACGCGAGTGGGAAGAGATGAGCGAGCGTGTCGGCTTCTGGGCAGACATGGATGACCCCTATATCACATATCACAACACATATATCGAGTCTGTCTGGTGGGCGCTGAAGCAGATATGGGACAAGGGTCTGCTTTACAAGGGTCATAAGATCGTGCCCTACTGCCCGCGGTGCGGGACGTCGCTTTCAAGCCATGAGGTGGCCCAGGGCTATAAGGATGTCAAAGAAGCATCGATCTATGTCAAGTTCAGGGTGAAGGATGAACCCGGTGTATATCTGATGGCATGGACCACCACACCCTGGACACTGCCGTCAAATGTTGCGCTGACGGTCAATCCGAATGAAACATACATCAGGGCGAAATGCGGCGATGAGACATATATACTGGCAGAATCCCTGGCATCGGAAGTCATCGGGGACGACTATACAGTGGCAGGGAGCTGCACAGGCTCCGAACTCCAGGGTATGGAATACGAGCCGCTGTTTGATTTTGTCGTTCCTGATAAAAAGGCATATTATGTGGTGTGTGATGATTTCGTAACACTCAATGACGGTACCGGCATCGTGCACACTGCTCCGGCATTCGGAGAAGACGATGCAAAGGTCGGAAGGGAATATGATCTGCCGTTCGTACAGCTTGTAAATGAACAGGGCGAGTTCATAGATTCAGTTGAGCCCTGGAAGGGTATGTTTGTTAAGAAGGCTGATCCCCTGATCATAGAGGATCTTGGATCAAGAGGCCTGATATATAAGGTCATGGATTATGAGCATTCCTATCCTTTCTGCTGGAGATGCGACACACCCCTGCTCTATTATGCAACAGACACCTGGTTCATAAAAATGACGGCGATAAAGGACAAACTGCTCAGCAACAACAACAGCATAAACTGGCTGCCTGAAAATATAAGGGACGGCCGTATGGGCAATTTCCTTGAAAATGTCGTGGACTGGGGACTGAGCCGCTCGAGATACTGGGGCACTCCACTGCCCATATGGGAGTGCGGATGCGGATTCAATCATCTTGTGGGGAGCATATCTGAACTGAAGGAAATGGGAGAAGATGTACCTGACGACATAGAACTGCATAAACCCTTCATAGATGCGGTATATCTCAAATGTCCGAAATGCTCAGGGCAGATGAAGAGGGTCCCTGAGGTAATAGACTGCTGGTTCGATTCCGGAGCTATGCCTTTTGCACAATGGCATTACCCGTTTGAAAACAAGGAGAAATTCGATGCCCATTATCCTGCTGATTTCATCAGCGAGGCGATAGATCAGACAAGAGGCTGGTTCTACACACTGCTTGCGATATCGTCACTGCTGTTCGACGAGCCTGCCTTCAAAAATGTCATCGTTCTCGGACACGTAAATGACAAAGACGGACAGAAAATGAGCAAACACAAGGGGAATGTCATCGATCCGTGGATCGTACTGGACAAACAGGGGGCTGATGCAGTCCGCTGGTATTTCTACACGAACAGTGCTCCGTGGCTTCCCAGCAGGTTCTATGAGGAAGCAGTGAGCGAGAGCCAGAGGAAGTTTATGGGTACTCTCTGGAATACGTATGCATTCTACGTACTGTATGCCAATATAGATAAATTCGATCCTGCGAAGCACAAGCTCGAATATGACAAGCTGTCGGTGATGGACAAATGGCTGCTTTCAAGACTTTACACGCTGATAAGGAATGTGGACAGGAATCTGGAGAATTACAAAGTCACCGAATCTGCGCGGGATATACAGGATTTCACCGACGAGCTGAGCAACTGGTATGTCAGGAGATGCAGGGAGCGCTTCTGGCAGAAGGAAATGAACCAGGACAAGATCAATGCTTATATGACTCTTTATACGGCACTTACAGAGCTTTCAAAGACCATAGCTCCGTTCGTTCCATTTATCAGTGAGCAAATATACCTGAACCTGGTCAGGAGCGTCGATCAATCCGCGCCGGAGAGCGTCCACCTGTGCGATTTCCCGACGGTGCCCGATGGATTCATCGATGAAGAACTTGAAAAGAATATGGATAAGGTCCTGAAATATGTAGTGTTGGGACGTGCCTGCAGGAATACTGCCAATATAAAGAACCGTCAGCCCATTGGAAGGATGTTCATCAAGGACAGCGAGGAATTGTCTGCCATGTATGAAGATCTCGTCAAAGATGAACTGAATGTCAAGCAGATAATTTTCACGAAGGACGCTTCAGGTTTCACCACATATAAGTTCAAGCCTCAGCTCAGGACAGTGGGTCCCAGGTACGGGAAACTGGTGCCGAAAATAGGCGAATACCTGGCGGAAGCAGATGGCAACGAGTTGATGGAACTCTTCAACAGGGAGGGAAAGGTGACCTTCAAACTGGACGATGAAGATATAACCCTTGAACTTTCCGATGTACTGGTGGAAACCGCCCAGAAGGAAGGCTTTGTATCCGAAAGTGAGCGTGATATAACTGTCGTCCTCGATACAAACCTGACAGAGGAATTGATAGAAGAGGGCTTCGTCCGCGAGATAATCAGCAAGCTGCAGACGATGAGGAAAGAGGCCGGATTTGAGGTGCAGGACCGTATCACGGTGTACTATGGGGATAATGAGCGGATCAGTGGAATAATCGAGCGCAACAGCGGGCTGATCAGCGAAGAAGTGCTTGCAGACAGGCTGCTCCCGTCCACAGGCGATGGCTATTCGAAAGAGTGGAACATCAATGGAGAAAATGTGCGGTTCAGTGTAAAAAGGTGATTTTGGGGACACTTCCGTACGTGGACAGGTTTTTCGACAGATACGCTGTCCAAAGGAGGCAAATGCATGGAAAGAATTAATGTGGAGTTGGGTGAAAGAAGCTACCCCATATATATAATGACTGATTTTTCCGGCCTGGGAAGTGCGTTCAGCAAAGCAGGACTCAGAGGAAAAGTAATGGTCGTTACCGACAGCAATGTCAGCAACCTGTATCTCAAAGCATGCATGGAAGAGATCACTTCGACAGGCGTACAGACATGCAGCCATGTGATAGAAGCCGGAGAAAAAAGCAAGAATCTCGATACGGTCAAGGATATATACAGGCAGCTGACAGATCAGCGTTTCGACCGTAATTCTGCGATAGTCGCGCTTGGCGGAGGTGTGACCGGTGATATCGCCGGTTTTGCCGCCGCCACATATATGCGCGGTATCCACTATGTTCAGATACCAACGAGCCTCCTGGCTCAGGCGGACAGCAGCATAGGCGGGAAGACCGGTGTAGACTTCGAAGGTTTTAAAAACATGGTAGGAGCATTTTACCAGCCCCGCTTTGTATATATCAATATCAACACCCTGCGCACACTGCCATTGCGTGAGCTCAGGTCCGGGCTTGCTGAAGTCATAAAGCATGGCTTGATAAAGGATGCCGGCTTTTATGATTTTGTCCGCCTGAAAATGCAGAAAATATTCGAATTCGATGAAAGTACTCTTCAATATATAACGAGAACCAATTGCAGTATCAAAAAAAGCATCGTTGAACAGGACGAAAAAGAAAGCGGGCTCAGGGCCATCCTCAATCTGGGACACACTATCGGTCATGCTGTTGAGAGTGTGTCAGGTTTCGAACTGCTCCACGGAGAATGTGTGGCCATCGGGATAGCAGGAGCATTCAGACTGGCGCGGAGGATGGGAATGATAAGCAAAGCCGTGGAGGAGGAGACAGAAAGTACTCTCCGGGATGCCGGGCTTCCGGTAAAAGCAGCCAACATGGAACCGCAGCAAATATATGCGGAAATGCTGCACGACAAGAAAGCAAAGGAAGGAAAGCTCAGCTTTATACTCCCCAAACGCATAGGCGAGGTGATAAACCATACGATCGATGACAGGCGGCTTTTGATGGAAGTACTGGAAGAGCTTGTTGGATAGAGTGTGCTGACATAAGGACATTTTTTCTTTCCCTGAAATTTAACATAATAAAAATCGCTTCTTATGAAAACATAATATACGAGGCGATTTTTTATTTTCGCCATTTTTGAAAACAGCTCAGGCAGATGAACCTTTGATCCGGAGAGGTGATTTTTCCAGTGTTCATCAGAAAAGCACGCTTCAAAATGCTCACTGAAAAGATAGATAAACTGGTGCTGGATATGGAAAAATCAAGGATCAGGGATTACATCACCTATCTTGAAAACCCCAGAAAGTTGTTTTTCCCCAATTTTCTCGCGGGTTTGGCCAGAGGCTTCGGTGCTTCTGTCGGATTTACGCTGCTTGCGGCTTTACTGCTGTATGTCCTGCAGAAAATAGTACGATTGAATCTGCCGATCATAGGAGATTTTATAAGCGAGATTGTTAATATAGTCGAAAATAATCTTCGCGGTTCGAGGAGGTAAAAAATGAACAGACAAGAGACTGAGCACTACCGTCAGTTGCTGCTGAAAGCACTGAATGGCATCGGGAATACGATGGGGATGATGAAAAGCAACAGGGAAGCGGAACAGGACAGGTATGCATCCGGCGAGCTGTCGAACTACGACAATCATCCTGCCGACCTGGGAACGGAACTGTATCTTTTACAGATGAACAATGCTCTCAAGGTGCATGAGGAAAACATAATGTCGGATATAAAGGAGGCACTGGAGAGGATAGACAGGGGAGTTTATGGCATATGTGTGCACTGCGGCAAAGAGATATCCCCGGAAAGGCTTGAAGTACGCCCATATGCCAAAATGTGCCTGAGATGCCAGGAAGCCGTTGAAAGTTCAAATCTCCGGCAGGGTAAGGACAGACCCGTCGAAGAGCTCGTTATCGATGCGCCGTTCGGCAGAAAATATCTCAATAAGCAGGAAGACGATGAGCATGAAGGCATGGATCAGTTAAGGGACCTGATGAAATACGGGTCCTCTGACAGTCCGCAGGATCTGGGCGGATACCATGACTATAAGGAATACTATACCAACGAAACTGATAAACAGGGGATAACAGATGATATAGATCAGATCTCCAATGAAGAGTATAAGAGGCAACTGCCTGATTGAGCCGCAATAAAATCAGAAAGATATTGGAAAAAACTCGAAAAAATTATATAATCAATATAGGCTGGAGTGCAAAATAGTCTGTATGTCTGTTTTCAGGGGGAAAAATGCGGATAGTATCAATATTGCTTATAGGGAATATTGAAACGCAAGTGATATTTTATATCATCTATTCTGTGGTTTTATTAGTCCTGCTGTTTGCTTTTGCAATACGGTCTTATATATCCAGGCGCGACAGGAAGCTGTATCTGCAGCGTGAGGTTTCTGAAGCGATAATCGAAAATGCCAAAACAATAGTTTTGATTTTTTCACTGGATGGGAAAGTACTGCTGTTCAACAAGTTCGCCCAGGAAATGACGGGATACAGCAGAAAAGATGTGACAGGACGCAGTATCGATGAGATACCGTTCCTGGACAGGGATACTGAGCTTGGGGAAATAATCCATGAGGCCGTATCGGAAAAAACGATCGTACGGAATAAAGAGATATGCTTCACAGCAAAAAACGGAAGGAAAATCTACTCCCTCTGGAATATTGACATGATCAGTGATACCGAGAATGTACCGGTATATGTGGCAGCGATGGGAATAGACATAACAGACCGCAAGAACACCGAATCGAGGCTTGCCGACAGTTACCAGGAACTCGAATCTCTGTACCGGGAGCTGGTGACTAAAGAAATAGAACTCAGGCTCCAGTTTGACGATCTGAATGCAAGGGACAATGACCTGAGACGCAGTGAAGAACGATACAGACTGGCAGTCGAAGGAGTCAACGACGGTGTCTGGGACTGGGACGGAAGAGACGGAAGGCTTTTCATGTCAAAGAAAGGCCGGGACATCCTGGGCATCGATACGGATGAAGAGTTCCTGACCATAGAGAAGTGGTTTGAAGTCATATTGAGGGAAGATCTGGACAAGTTTGTGGTAAGCCTGAACAAATATATCAGCGAGCCGCAGAAAAAGCACTTCCAGATCGAATACAGAGTAAAAGACGATGACGATGAAATAAGATGGGTCAGGACGAGAGGGATGGCTATATGGGATGACGATGGCAATCCTGTCAGGGTGGCAGGATCGATCACGGATATAACGGAACAAAAGCTTGCAGATGAAAAAATACACCGTCTGGCTTTTTTCGATTCACTTACAGGACTGCCAAACAGGGCTCTGCTGATGGACAGATTCAGTATTGCTGAAGCGAATGCCCGCAGGAAAAACAAGAGCATAGCTGTGTATTTCCTCGACCTTGACAATTTCAAGACCATAAATGATACGATGGGTCATACCTATGGAGACAAGCTCCTTCTCAAAGTAGGTGAGCAACTGAGACTCAAACTGAGAAAAAGCGACACGATAGCCAGACTGGGCGGGGATGAATTTATAATGCTCCAGACAAACATAAACAGTATGGATGACGTATACAAGCTTGCCGCAAGGATGCTCAATGTGTTCAAGAAACCCTGGAAGCTCGATGACCGTGAGTTCTATGTCACTGCAAGCATAGGTATATCCATATACCCGAATGACGGGACCGATCTCAGGGAGCTGATGAAAAACGCTGATGCTGCAATGTACCGTGCCAAAGAAAAAGGAAAGAACAATTTCCAGATCTTCACACCGGAACTTAATATGAAGATAATGGAACGGATGGAGATCGAGAACCATTTGAGAAAGGCAGCCCAAAAGAAAGAATTCGTCCTTTATTACCAGCCTCAGATAGAGTTGAACACCGGTAAGGTCAAATGCGTTGAAGCCCTTATAAGATGGTCAGATCCTCATATGGGCTGGATCATGCCAGAAGCTTTCATACACATAGCAGAAGAGACAGGGATGATAGGCAATATAGGGGAATGGGTGATGGCCACGGCCTGTGCTCAGCTCCGCAAATGGCATGAAGAAGGTCATGATGACCTCAGGGTTTCAGTGAATCTGTCGGCAAAGCAATTCCAGCAGCCCGATATTTTCGAAAAGATTATGGGCATCATTGAGAAGACAGGGATAAAACCTGAATGGCTTGAGCTTGAAATAACCGAAAGCCTGGCCATGCAGGATCTCGAGCATACCACAAGCATCCTGAGCCGCATCAGGGATGCAGGATTTGGCATATCCCTTGATGATTTCGGAAAGGGATATTCATCACTCAACTATCTGAAGGCACTGCCCATAACGAATCTGAAAATAGACAAAACATTCATACACGGCATATCAAACAGCGTCAACCAGGCCAAGATAGTAAAAGCACTGATATCGCTGGCTCACAGCATGGACCTGACTGTGACTGCAGAGGGAGTGGAAAGCAGCGCCCAGCTGGGATTCCTGCTGAAAGAGCGCTGCGATACTGCCCAGGGATATCTGTTCAGCAAGCCTAAGCCGGCAAAGGATGTAGACCTCTCGTCATACAGGACATGTGTGGAAACAAGCATGGAAATGAGCTCATGATCGGGTCTGTTCAGGTCTTGCTTTCGACGAACCACTTGTCCTCCTCCAGCCAGAGGTAGGTTTCCCTGCCGTTTATCCTGCATCTGTATCTGATCCCCTGGCCTCCGGCTTTCAACGAAGCAGCCCGGCGAATGTCGGTTATCCTGTCGATGTCGAAACTTCTGCCATCCTCCCATTTGATTATCAGGGGCACTTTTTTTCCGTCTTTTGTAAACTTTGCAATCACTTCAACGAATACCTTGGCCAAATTTCAACACCTCCTTCACTGCATGATATGACGTGCCGTCATGTTTCGATGGTTTTGGTATCATAGCCGTACCGCGGTCAGCTAGCGAAAAAACGATACGGGATGGATCACGTTTTCTTCAACGGGATTTGCATTGAGTTCGCCGCTTTTCAAAAGCACGGCACGCTGAACGGAATAATGCCCGAAACGTGATCTTATGCGATCTATGCTGTTTTCAAGCTGTTCCCTCCGCAGCCGCTTCTCATCGTCAAAGAAGGAAAGCTGTCCGCACTCATTTTCTGCGACCACATTGGTGACCCTTATGCCCAGCATCCGGATGTTTTTGGACCAGTCCCAGGAGTTGGCGAATATCTCCAGAGCCTTTTCAGCTATTTCAGAAGATGTGCAGGTGTAATGGGAAAGCTGCCCCTGCCTTTCGATAAAAGCCAGATCGCTTGAGCGTATGCAGATCTGCACGGTCCTGCCTTTGAGGTGATGACGTCTGAGCCTTTCGGCCACGCTGTCTGCCAGTACATAAGTGAGGATCCTGACATCTTCATCGGTGCAGAGGTCACGGGGAGTGGTCAGCGAATTGCCCACACCCTTTACGCACGGCTGGAAGTCGAGCCTGGTGACAGGGGAGTCGTCGTATCCGTTGGCAAATATCCACAGCGTCCGGCCCCACTGGCCCAGGTGCTTCTCAAGAAAACCGGGCGGTGCGCAGGCAAGATCCCCGATGGTGTTTATCCCGACAGCGGCAAGCTTTCTGCGTGTGGATGGCCCCACATATATCATATCGCTTGCCGGCAAACCCCACACTTTTTCCTTGTAGTTGTCAGGAGATATCACCGTAGTGGCGTCAGGCTTTTTCATATCAGAGCCCAGCTTGGCAAAGACCTTGTTGAAGCTGACACCTACAGAAGCAGTGACCCCGAGTTCATATCGTATCCTCCTGCGGATCTCGTCAGCGATTTTCTCGCCGGAACCGAACAGTCTTGTGCTTTCTGTCACATCAAGCCAGTTTTCATCTATGCCGAAAGCTTCTATCAGATTCGTGTAGTTTTCGTATATTTTCCTGGCCAGCATGGAAAACCGTAGATACTGCATATAATTGGGCCTTACCACCACAAGCCCGGGGCATTTGGATCTGGCCTCCCATATGGCTTCTCCTGTCTTTACGCCGAACTGCTTCGCAATATTGTTTTTTGCCAGCACGATACCGTGCCTGGTCGACTGGGAGCCGCATACCGCCACCGGATGCGAGCGTATCTCCGGATTATAGAGACACTCGACACTGGCGTAGAAATTATTCAGATCACTGTGCAAAATCACCCTGGTCATGTTGAGTATCGCCGTACCTTTCAAATCCATGACATTCTCCGGTCCGGGGAGAGCTGCCATACCTTTCAGATGCGCGACATTCCTCAGCCCCGAAGGAATCCCTGTTATTGAGGAGTGTCACTATACCGAACACATGTTCTGTTTTAATTATAATACCGTTCGCTCCGGAATGTAAAGAGTAATATTCAGCCAAATTACAACACAATAAAATCAATATTGGTGATATATCGGGCTAAACCATGGAATATCTCAGATATAAAGAAAATAACGCCTGGGGAGTATGAATAACCTGGAAAGCGGAAAACATCCATCCAAAATACTAATATCACCCGATGGTTTCCCGGATATAGCCATGATGATTTCTTTGATACTGAATCAAATAATGATATAATTAAAATATAGTGAAATTGATGTTTATGAACAATGCGTATATATGTCTTCATAAAGCAAAAATATCAGATTCAAAATGATATCAGACATATGTCTGCATAAAAATGTCACCGCAGGGATATAATTGACCC
>DGEE01000090.1 GCA_002385815.1 Hungateiclostridiaceae bacterium UBA3934 | reverse complement strand
CAGGATGCATGGCGGCAGGAGTCAACATCCTGCCAGAATGCGTGACAAGAGAACTGCCCCCCTCTCCTGAAGAACCGTCCCTCCCTTCCGGAGAACCGTCCCCCATTTCGGAGAACCGTCCCCCTGCCGAAGGACCGCCTCTCTTTCAGGAGTCTTCTCTGTTTTTAAGGGCTGTCCCCTGGATGAGGTCCTTCAAGGCCTCAATATCTTTGCTGAGGTATTCGGTATCGATTCTTATCCTGTGGTTCATGACCGTAATCTCCACATGAGTTACATGGTTTTTGACATCGATCAGTGATAAGGTCTGTTTGCCTGAAACCAGTCTATTCACAGAAATGTCTACTATGACGATGCCCGCAATCAAAAGAAAGCCAACGATAATTAAAGCAGCAAAGCTTACTTTTCGTCTGATTCTTTTTCTTCTGTATATCTCAAGTCTTTTTGAAGTGGAATTCTCTGTATTCATTGACCATATCTCCAGAATCATTCGTGTCTCGACAAATACAGGGTCCTGCATTCCAGAAACCTGAAATGGTACTGTCTCCGCTGGTGCCCCTTAGTTATTATTGACAGCAGGCAGGAAGATATTCGTGCATGGTCGATTTAAGATTTTGAGGGGGCTACTTTTTAACAATATTTCATCATGTCGCAGACAAAATTCCGTGCGCAGAGCCGACACGGTAAAACCAGAGTCTTTCAGGAAAACAGTTCCCCCTTTCGAAGNNAAGAACCGTCCCCCCTGCCGGAGAACCGTCCCCCTGCTGAAGAACCGTCCCCATTTTCAAGAACCGTCCCTCCCCCACTCGTTGATTACTTCATTCAGGGCTTCTGCCAGGTACCTGGTGCTTTCCAGGCATTCGCTGAGGAGATTGCCGTCCCCGCCCACCTCCACAAGGATAGATTGGGGTGATATGTGCTGATTGTAGCGTGCCTCCACGATCCAGACCGGTCTTGCCAGCCCCGGATACTTTTCATTGAGTTTCTGCTGGAGCTTCAGCACAAAGCTGAGGTTTTCCCGCCATTTCGGGTGCGGCAGTGTCCCCTCCGCACCAACCACGAACATTATCTGTGCGCAGTTTTTGCCGTTGATCTCTTTTGTTAAGCGAAGTTTTGGCTTGTCACTCTTTACTGCATCCCTGTGTATATCGATATATACCTGGATCGAAGGGTAACTCTTCTTATAGCTTTTGAGAGTATCGACGGATACGCTGTAAGCCGCATCGCGCACTTTGTCATGCACAGTACCATTATGGAGAGTTTCGATGCCGTATTTCTTCAGGTGGCGGGCAAGCTCCTCACCGACTCTGACTACGTTATACTTAGGGTTGCTGTTGAAGCTCGGTACATCCTTCCTTCCCAGGTCCGATTCCTTCAATACATAGCTTTCACTCGTATGCGTGTGGTAAATAAGGACACTGGGACCCTTCTTTGAAAGATCCAGATCGAGCGGTTGCTTCAAAAGCTGCGCAACATCGATTTTATACCTGGTATTGTTCCTTATTGCAATCTGTTCGACTTCCACTATATCGATCTTATCATCCTTCTCCTCATCTTCCATTTCCCAGCTTATGCTGCTGGCTCCCTGGAGAACAGTAGCATCGTTCCGGCCGCTGTCCCCCGGTCCCGGCCTTTCAGAGCCTTCTCCTGCATCGGCATAGCTATCCGTATCTATGCTGCTTTCAGCACTACCCCCTTCAGAAAGTCCGCCTTTACCATCCTCATCATCATTTTTTCCGCTCCCATCTCCACTTTGCTGCCCGGTTCCGCTCTCTTCCGGCACAGTGCCTTGTCCCGGCTTATATGCGTCGCCGGGGTCCTTCCGATGATCTGCGTCCTGGGATTGCAGCAGACCCTCCGGATCCTGCTCACCGACATAAAGCATTTTATAGTAACTCCTGAACAAAGCGGACTGTGCGCTGAATATGCTAGCCGGAGCCTGAAGATCAAATCCGAATGTCGCGGTAAAAAACTCCTTTATTTCATTTGAAAATGAAACACTTGATTTGCCGCTGTTGTATACCGTTTCAATGATGGGAAGCGAGAAACTGATGGTCTTTTTAAAGTTGTCTGTGTCGATATTGTCAATGATTTTTATGTCAAGATGATACCAGAGGTTTCCGAACTGTATTCCAATAAACGTTGCAAACATGGCGAGGATAAGAATCAGGAACGAGTTTGCGCTTTTTTTCAATAGTTTATCGTATGACTTCTGTCTGTGATTTGTATTCATTTTTCCTCCGGCTGGCCGCAATACAGCAACCATCGTTAGTGATTTACATGTTCCATACAACAGGATGATCCTTATAAGATAATCCTTATAAATCATATTCATAAAGACAGACATAATATGATAAACTGTAAAACAAATATATAATGTGCTTTTACTATTGCATTTGCCTGCACTCAACGGCTATAATTGTGTTGATTTAATTTTACACAGAAAGGTTGAATAGATAAAATGACTACTCAGATTGTCTTTTTATTGGTAATGATAGCGCTGATAGGGGTCGGCATTGTCGCCATGAATATTTCCATAAAAAAGCATAATGCCAGGATGGCAGCGACGAAAAAGAAAAGACTGCGCAAATGAAAGCATTGATATGAGATATACATCATATCTCTTTTTTATTATATTCTTTCAGTAGTTTCCGTTCTGATGTTATGCCAGACAATAGCTTTGATAGATCGTCATTTGCTTCTGCTTCGGTGTTGTATTCATTCAACACTCTGCAAAGCAGGTGGCGATTTGCTGTTTTGTGTATTATTTATCCTTTTTTTATTAATCTTAAACATTGTTTCCCCCCTTTTTAACATCACATGCTAATATTTGCAATAAACGAACCAAATCCAGCATACGGCTCAGAACTTCTGAGCCGCTGTTTTTGTCGGTGGCGCATTGCCCTTCCGCCTGGCCTTCGCCACAGCTGCCTCATGTCCCAGTCCGACAGCCGTGCCGGTTTCCTCCATATTCCTGAATGCAGCAGCCAGCATCAGCTTGATCCTGTTCAACTGGTTGACCTCACTGGCTCCGGGATCATAATCCACTGGCACTATATTTGCATTTGGGTATCGCCTTTTCAAAGCCTTTATCATGCCTTTTCCGGTCACATGGTTGGGCAGGCAGGCAAAAGGCTGCATACATACGATATTGGCGGCCCCCTCTTCTATCAGCTCTATCATCTCCGCTGTCAGGAACCACCCTTCTCCGGTGGAATTGCCCAATGACAGCACTTCAGACGCTTTCCGGCCCAATTCATATATGTCTGAGGGCGGGTCAAACCGTTTGCTGGCTGCCAGTACCCGCTTCATATGTCTCCTGTACAGCTCTATCCCCCATATTGCCAGTCTGCTGGCCATAGCCGCCAGGAGCGAACCCGACAGGTATCTGCGATTATAGATAGCACCATATGCACAGTACAGGAAGAAGTCGGTCAGATCAGGCATGACGGCCTCAGCCCCTTCTCTCTCGATCAGGTCCACCACGTTGTTGTTCGCTGTGGGGTGGAATTTTACAAGGATCTCTCCGACCAGTCCGACTCGCGGCTTCCTGACATCCGCCAGCTCCAGCTTGTCGAAATCCTCCACTATCTGCCTGATATTCCGCCTGAACACACTGTGCTTCCCGCTCCTGACAGATTCCATGCAGCGGTCTATCCAACTTTCATACAGCAGATCCGCAGACCCCTTTATTTTCTCGTAAGGCCGCACCCTGTACAAAACCCGCATAAACAGGTCTCCGTAAATCAGGGCGATCAATGCTTTATTCAACAGACCAGGTGTGATCTTAAAGCCGGGATTTTTCTCAAGTCCCAGGGCATTGAGCGATATCACCGGTACATGCGCAAAACCCGCATCCTTCAGTGCCTTCCTTATGAAACCGATATAATTGGTCGCTCTGCAGCCTCCGCCGGTCTGTGAGATTATGACTGACACATTGTTGACATCGTAACGTCCCGATTTCAACGCCTCTATCAGTTGGCCGGTGGTCAGGATGGAAGGATAGCATGCATCATTATTCACATGTCTCAGACCCTCATCGACAGCTTCCTTGTCCACCGACGGCAACACTTCGAGATTGTATCCGGACTCCCTGAAAGCAGTCTCCAGAAACTGAAAGTGTATCGGCGACATCTGTGGTGCCAGTATGGTATGGCGCCTGCGCATGTCCTCAGTAAATGGGACCTTGCTGAAACTGTACCTGGTCCCCTTGCGCCTGTATCCACTCCTGCTCCTCTCCTCCATGGCAGCCTTGAGAGAGCGCAGTCTGATCCTTGCAGCGCCCAGGTTGCTTATCTCATCTATCTTCAGAACTGTGTAGATCTTGCCCGCCGCTTGCAGTATCTCCTGCACCTGGTCTGTCGTAACGGCATCGAGTCCGCATCCGAATGAATTAAGCTGTACAAGCTCAAGATCGTCTCTGGTCCCGACGAATGTTGCAGCAGCGTACAGCCTTGTATGGTACATCCACTGGTCGACCACCCGCAGCGGACGTGCCGCTTCTGACATGTGAGCAATGGAATCCTCCGTCAGGACCGCAAGACCCAGTTCTGTAATCAGATTGGGGAT
>DGEE01000084.1:940-4625 GCA_002385815.1 Hungateiclostridiaceae bacterium UBA3934 | reverse complement strand
ACGGAAATTGAAGCATTGGAATCTGAATATGCGCTGGAGAAAGCCAGGGCGGAACTGGCAGCGGCCAGGCGAAACCGTGAGAATATGCTCAGGAGCTTCAATCATTTTCTGTGCAGGGATATCCATACAGACTATGATGATATAAGACTGGAGAGCCAGCTTTATACCATCTTCAGGGATTATGACTACTATCTGGGGAGAGCCCTTGTCAACAGGGCGGAGATAAAGCAGGCAGAGAAGCAGCTTGCCCTGCTGGAACAGAAAAAGAGGATCATGGACAGATTTCCATTGAGCATGAATACTGTAAGTGTAAGAAAGGACTACAATAACCTTCTGCTGGACATGGAAATCCAGGAAGCCAGGCTCGAACAGGCAAAGCTGGATATCGAGGTCGAGGTGAAGGAAGCATATATCGAGGCCGCTGCTGCGGTCAAAAACACAGAAAACATGAAAAAACTGCTGGATTTGCAGAAGTCGAATATTGATAAGATCAGAAGGCTGTATGAGAAGGGATTGGTTTCAAAGACTGTGCTGGACCAGTCCGAGATAGGATATCTGGAGTTTTGCAGCAGTTATGACCTGACTTTGTTTGACTGCAATACAAAACTGATGAAGCTTGTATATGTATCCGGTATAGGGATGGCATAAGACATATATTGTGAAAGTCTGCTGAGGACGACTCGGTAAACGCATGAAAGTGGCTGAACAGGGAGGGATTCCGGGATGAAAAAGATAGTATTTCTGGCAGTAGTTATAGTTATGATAGTTTCCACGGCTGTTAACGCTACGGCAGAAAGTGCCGATATAAAAGTGCTGACTCTTGATGAGGCGATCAAACTAGCTGTGGAAAACAACAGGCAGAATGTTATCGATGATCTGGAAATAAAGGTTAAGGAATCGCAGTTGAAGCAGGCACAGGAAAATGCAGATATGACCGGCGATTCATATGGTGCTGAAAGGGTACTGGAAAGCAGGATCCGCAAGGAAGTGAGGATAATGGAGGCAGAGACTGCCCTTGAAGTTGCCCGGCTGAGAAAGGAGGACAACAGGAGAAGGACAGCTCTTGATGTCCGCGAAGTGTTTTACAATATACTGCTGGCAGAAAAGGAACTGGACAAGGAAATGCAGAAGCTGGAGATCCAGAAGGAAAAGCTGGAATTTGCCAGGTCCAGATATAATACAGGATCCTTATCAGCAGAAGCCCTTGATGAGGCTGAGTTCAGAGTTATCAGCAAGTCTGCGGATGTAGACAACATAAGAGAGAAGATACGCACTCTGGAGTTAAGGCTCAAGATACTGCTGAACATGGATCTGGACGAGGAACTGCCTGAAATCAAAGGCGAAATAAAAGTTGAACTGCTGAAGGATATGGATATAGAGAAAATAGCAGATACGCGTCTGCAATTCGATACATCTGTGTATGAGGCTGCGGGCAGATACAATGCGGCAAACAGAACGATGCAGCTCACAGAAGAGCTTTTCAGAGCCGGGCAGACTACTTATGACACCAACAAGTCGAATCTGGAAAAGGCGCTGAGAGATTATGAATCAGCTTTGAGAAACAGGGAAGTAAATATCAGGAATTCATACAATGACCTGCTGAACATGGAGGACAATCTGGAGCTTGCGGACAAATATGCCGGGCTCTGCCTGAAAAAACTCGATGTGGCGAAGGTAAGGTATGACAAGGGCATCATCGATAAGGAATCATACCTGTCAGCAAAGGAAGCGTATCTGGACGCACTGTTCAGCAGGGAAAGGGCCAGATTTGACTATATCATCAGGAAGGAAAGCTTCCTCTCGATGATAGAGCAGCGTTGAATCAGGCTGACCGGTGTGCAGGGCAAAATGTGTCAGCAGGGATGCGGAACATTTTCAGTCTGTACATCGTCAAATAAAAGAATAACTGGTATAATGATAGCATAAGGGCGGATCTTAATGTAATTATTAACAAATGAAAAGGGAGGTCATCATATGGGTGCCGGTAAAAGAGTTCTATGTGCGATCGTAACAGTCGTCTTTTGCTTTACACTGCTCAATACTGCCGTTGTGGCAGATTCCTCCGATGTCGACATTTACGAAATGGCAGATGCACTGAACAAGCTGCACATCTTACAAGGCGACGGCGGAGATTATAGACTGGATGACAATCTTGAAAGAGCACAAGCGACCGCATTGATTATAAGGATGCTTGGCAAGGAAGACCATGTCAAACAGAATGCAGACCAGTACAGAAACACCAAGTTTGCAGATGTACCTGCGAATGAGTGGTATGCACCATATGTTGGCTATGGGACAGAACACGGTATAATCGGCGGTGTTACCAGCACCAGCTTCGAGCCGAGGGAAAAAACCACCGAGAAGGCATTTCTGAAAATGGCCCTGTGTGCTTTGGGATATGAATACGGCGAGGATTTCGACTGGACCAATGTGTTCCAGAAGGCATATGATGTCGGTATCGTTACAGAAGCTTCTTATTATTACAAAGTTGAAGATAATTTCGATTATTTGAGGCGTGACGCTGTCAGGGCCATATATATGTCGCTGAACACATTCAGGAAGGGCACTGATATCAAGATGGCCCATACTCTGGTCGATGAAGGTCTGTTTACAAGAGACGAACTGATGGACAGCGGTATATTTGGAAGGATCATGCCTGCGGAAATAGAGTCTGTCAATGCTATTGCTCCAAACAGTGTGGAAATAGTGCTGAGCAGAGCATTAAAAGAACTGGATCTGCAGGATATCCTGGTGACCGAAGAGGATTCCGACAAGGAGCTGGAGGTCAAAGCTTTTGCTTTCAGGGATGAGACTATCCAGGTCATCACATCAGGTCAGATACCGGGGAAACCATATAAACTGACCATAAAGAGTTTTAAGGATGCTGATGGCTTTGTATCCGGCCCTGTAGACGGGATTTTCAAAGGATATATGCCCATGCAGGTAATGTCCGACTTTTTCAGGATACAGAAGGTGGAGCAGACATCGCTGAATGTCATTGATGTCTATTTCACGCATCCGCTCAATATCAGCAGCGAAAATCCCGTATATTATGAACTGTTCAGGAACGGAAGCCTGTTTTTGACCGGATCATCAAACAACATGACCGTCAAGAAGCTTCAGTCCGTACCGAATGCTGTTTCGATTTACCTTAAAAACGGCGTTTTTGAGCCGGGACAGGTATATACGCTCAGAGTGAGCGGAAAGCTCATAAGCGGCTATGGGGTACAGCTTGCTGACGGATATGGCGAGACGATAGATTTTACGGCAACTGTGGAAGAGTCCGAGGACCTGGCAATAATTGCAGTCGAAGGGCAGTCCAGCAACACCGTAAGGATACTGTTCAATCAGGAGGTGGACCCTGTCTGGGCTGGCAAGAGGCTGAACTATACAGTGTACAATGCATACAAAAATGCCGTGGAAGTGACGCAGGCTGTTGTCACTGAGGACGGTGCAAACAGCAGCAGGGAAGTGATCCTGACCCTTGCAGCCCCGCTGGACAAGACAAAGCAGTATGAACTGAAGATAGAATATATTCCGGATCTGTACAAGCAAAGCGCCATCGAGGAAAGGACAGTCCAGTTCGCCGGCTCATATGCCTCGACGAAGGAGCTTGAGCTGACAGGAGCGGTATCGGAATATGCAAATTATGTGGTGCTGCAGTTCAATAAGGCTCTGGATCCGG
>DGEE01000084.1:0-717 GCA_002385815.1 Hungateiclostridiaceae bacterium UBA3934 | reverse complement strand
ACGGCAAATTCACAGTAAAACTGTATCTGCCGGCTTATTCACCGCTGGACAGGAAAGACAACTATATCGTATATGTTTCGAATCTCAGGGATTCACTGGGCAAGGGGAATACGTCGCTGCTGCGTCGGGAATTCTCGCCAAAGAGCAATGATATAATCAAGCCTGAAATAATCGATGCAGTCACCATCTCCAGGGACTCGATCAAGCTGCTGTTCAATATGGAGATAGCGTTCAACCAGACGAACATCAATGTTGCGAACTATGTGCTGGAATACGAGCAGGATGGAGAAGTGATAAGAACCGTTCCCATAGGCATTACCTATGTGGATCCTGTGACAGTGATACTCAGGTTCAATGAACTGGATCAGTCGCTGGAGTACAGGCTGCGGTTCAACAAGATATACGACTACTCAGAGGAATATGACACCACTTCCTCATCAACCAGTGTAAGATGGGGCAGATAAAAGGCAAATAAAGAGAATTGCGGCAATTGGCTGTATATCAGTATCATAAAATGATATAATCATTGTTGCGCCTGATATATATTCAGCATACATACCTGTTTGTATGCAGTATTCTTAACAATGTTCTATTGAGGGAGAGTATTTTGTGAGTAAGAAAATTCTTATTGTAGACGATGAGAAAAACATAGTTGACATTTTAAAATTCAATCTCAGAAAGGAAGGCTTCAGCACGATAGAGGCTTATGACGGCGAG
>DGEE01000128.1 GCA_002385815.1 Hungateiclostridiaceae bacterium UBA3934 | reverse complement strand
GACAGGGGGACGGTTCTCCACTTTTCAGGAGCAACGAGCGCCCGCTGTTTTTTTCTGCACGGGATCGCTCGTCAATTTCGGCATATGAGAGCCTTCTCCTCTTTTCGGAGAACAGTCCCTCTTTCCGGAGAACCGTCCCCTCTTCCGGAGAACCGTCCCTCCTTCCGGAGAACCGTCCCCTCTTTCGGAGAACCGTCCCTCCTTTTGAAGAACCGTCCCCCTGATCTGAACACTGCCAGCAGTACCAGCATGTTGAGTATTTCACCTGCTGCTGTCGCAAAAACCGCGATGGTGCAGGCATACCCGGCGCCCCTCTCGATTATTACACCTGCAGACAGCACCAGTACCAGAAATTTCACCGCTTGCTCGGCTATCTGTGAGACCGCAGTGGGTACGACCTGCTGCATCCCGTAGAAATATCCCTTCAGCGCTGATGCGGCCACGACTCCGGGCAGGCACGGCACCAGTATCAGCAGTGCACCGAGGGTTCTCTCATCGCCAAGTATTTTTACGCTGAATCCATCTGCGTTAAGGGCAATCACAAAAGAAACCAGCATCCCCGCTCCTGCCGCAAGTATGGCAGCGTATACTGTCACCCTTGCAGGATTGGCCGGATCCGACCGCGCATTCTGCTCAGCAACCATTTTTGACACTGCGATGGTGATGCCAGACGTAATGGTCAGCACTACTGCGGTATAGACAGGTATGACAAGCTCATAAAGGCCCATTCCCTCTGCACCTATAAGATTGGATAAATAGACTCTGTATACAAATCCGAGCATCCTGGCTGCCAGCCCTGCCGCAGTCAGTATGACAGCACCGCTCGCGAATGATTTTCTCACAACCTCACCCCACATGAATCCCCGTCTAATTTTTATTATTATGATCATGTGTATATGCTTTTTTTCTCTGTGAATTATGGTATGATAAAGAATAGTGTTTGTACGGATGTATGTTTTTGGGGGAAAAATGTCTCGCATCAGAAAAAGTATCATTTATACAGTTGTTCTTGCTGTTACGGCAGCAGTAATCACTTTGAGTGTGATATTTGTATTGAAGCTTAACAGGGAATATGCATCTGTAGTTTCGTCATCCATCTATGCCAGGACATTCGAACCGAGCGGATGGCAATATTGCTGGGGTGACTCGCCCGTCGATGCTGACGGCAGATTCCTGTGGCTTGACAAAAATTATGAAAACAGTGGCTGGACAGACTTTCATTTCCCGGGAAGGCCGCCCAACAGTGGCAGTTACCGCTCCATCTGGGTAAAAGCCGAACTCCCCGACATCGCTCTTGAAGATGCATGTGTCAGGTTGAGAGCTCCGCAGAATACGGCAGAGGTATATCTGGAGGACCAACTGATCTACAGCTACAATCCTCACGACATATCGGAGAGAGTGAGGACACCGGGCAGCACATGGCATTTTGTGGATTTGCCTGAAGGCTTTGGCGGCAAGACCATATACATAAGGATGAGTTCTCCTTTTCCCTATCTGACCGGCTATCTGACACATGGGACAGTCGGTACCAGGGGAGACCATTACATGGAAATATTCAATATGAACATGTCGACACTGCTGATCGGCAGCTTGTGCATATTCCTGGGACTTGCCATAATCATGATCCAGATACTGTCCCTGTACAGGAGAAACAATGATGTTTATCTGGGGCTTGGCTCGGTTTTCATTGGAGGATGGCTGCTCTCGGAATGTAACCTGCTGCAGCTTTTTATTGTCGCTCCAATTGCAATGACCTACTCGGCCAACTTTTTCATCTATCTTGTACCAATGTGGCTCCTGATATATATAGGACGTACATATGTTACAAAGGACACCCACTATTCCAGACTTATGAAAATACAGGCAATAGTACACGCGGTATTCGCGGTGGCGGCGTTTGCCCTTGATTTTACAGGCATCGTTTCGATCCTTTATTCCGTCAGGGTATTCCATCTTATTCTCTTGATATCAGTACTGATTGCCATATATGCGACCACCAGATCGATAATATACGGAAAAAGCAGTGCACGGGTAGTTATTATCGGCATATTTGCCCTTGGTGTCACCGCTTTGTCCGACACATTCTCCTTTTTTTACGACACTTCACAGCAAAAAAGAACGAATACCCTGACCGAGGTCGGCATACTCATCTTCCTTACAGTGCTTATGATAAATGCGGCTTTGGAGATCAGACAACTGTACCGTCGGATAGAGCAGCAATCCAGGGAAACGGAAACCAATTATAAATCGCTGTTTACCAACATGACCGACGGCTTCACCCTAAACAGGCTTGAATACGATGAAAGAGGCCACCTGCAGAGCTGTACCATATGTGAAGTGAACGATGCTTTTTCGGAAAAAATCGGGCTCAGTAAGGATGAACTTATAGGGTCCGACTTATTGCAGCTTTTGCCGGAAATCAGCGCGATGTGCCGGAATATCTCTGAAGCCGGCGGTGAAACCGCAGCCACAAGTGATTTCCCCGCTTCCGACGAGGCCGTCAGACTGAGGAACAGCTGGTACAAACTTTCGATCTTCTACCCTCAGAAAGATTACATGAGCATCATTTTCTCCGATGTGACAACGATGAAGAATGCTGAAGAGACCATAAGGCGGCAGGCATACACCGACGGCATGACCGGCTTTCACAACAGGATGTTCTTTGAAGCTGAGATGTCACGGATGAATAAGCAACTGGACACATACAAGCCATTGAGCATCATAGTGATCGATATCGATGGTCTGAAGATAACAAATGACACCTTCGGCCACAATGCAGGTGACGAATTGCTCAAGATGGCAGCGGCGATAATCAGGAAGGTATTCAAAGATAAGGGAACGATTTCCCGTACAGGTGGGGACGAGTTCTGCGTCCTGCTGCCCAATACTGACCTTCGGACCGCTCAGGAAAGAGCCGGGTATCTTGTAAGGTTCCTGAACAGGCTGAACAGATTCAATGCCGTCATTCCTATAAGTATGTCCATAGGCCTTGCATCGACGGAGGACGACGATGACGATGATCTCTACAGCGTTTACCGCAGAGCAGACGACGACATGTACAGATATAAAATCAGCCAGTCCAACAGTGAAAAGAGCCGGGTCGTGGATATGCTCCTGGCCGCACTGTCCGAGAGGGACTATGTTGCCCAGGGACATGTGGAAAGGATCTCTGAGCTCTGCCGGAAGATGGCAGAAGCCCTGGGACTTACTGAAGGCCAGAAAAGAAACCTGTTGCTTTTATCAAAAATACACGATCTTGGTAAAATCGGCGTGCCGGACGAGATACTCAACAAGCCCGGACGCCTGACCAGAAAAGAATACGAAAAAATGAAGACCCATGTGAATATCGGCTTCAACATTGCGAGCCGTGCCAAGGAACTGGTCTCTGTAGCGCCTTTCATACTGCATCATCATGAACACTGGAACGGTTCAGGCTATCCTGACGGACTCAAGGGCGATGAAATCCCGCTGGAGTGCAGGATACTGGGTATAGTCGACGCATTCGACGCCATGACCAATGACAGGCCTTATCACAAAGGGGTAAGCGTCGAAGAAGCAATCAAAGAGATCAGGAAGTGCTCAGGTAAGCAGTTCGATCCTGACCTGGTCGAAACATTTATCAGGATAGTGGAAGAGGACTGCAACTGAGATGGCAGTAAAAGCAGGGCGAGCAGCCGGGGCAGAATGAACGCCGGGGTGGTTCCGATACTACGCACAGAACAGTCCAGCATCAGCGGCATCACAAACAAAATGCCCTTATGATCCGGGATTATTGTTATGCTGCTTCTGCATGATTTTTCTCGTCAGCCTGTCCCTGCGTTTTGACAATCCATCTATATGTCTCCCGGTTGTAATGCCGGCACGACGACATAGTGCGAATGCTTTTTCGACTGCCTGCAGAGCTTTTCCCGGATTCTTTTCCTTATGCTCATAGTATTTCGCCATCTCTATAAGGTGGAACAGATCGAAGCCGGAGCTTTCAGACTCGATGGCATGCCAGTGTTCCAGGGCGAGGTCATAACGGTTCTCTCTTTTATAGACGGTGGTCAGCCGCTTCACCGCCTGCAGCTTGACGTCGTACCGCCCTGAATCGGTACATGCCTCAAGGCATTTGACCATATCTCCTGTCCTGCCGTGGGCCTCGAAGATCCTGCTGATACCAAGCAGCTCAAGCCCTCCGTCAGATTCGGACATCGGATCCTGCAGCATGGCTGAAAGCCTGCACAGCAGCGATACCATGGACAATATGTCCAGCTCGTTGTGCTCCAGGACTCTCTTTATTGCCGATGCGTCCCTGTCTTCTAGGTAATCGAAGTAAACAGCGGGTATCATCGAACCTGGTATGTCATCATGCCTTACATGGCCCAGGATATTCTCCTCAAGCGATACCAGGCGGCAACTCTCCAGCTTGAGTTTCCATACTCTCCTTGCCGGGTACAGCAAATCGATGTTGGGGATATCGGAGATGCCCAGCCTCAGCCTGTTGGCGATGAGCCGGGTCTGCAGCAGATTGATATCAAAAGATTTACCGTTGAATGTCACAAATCCCTGCCTGTCTGAGATGAGTTCTTTGAGTTCGGCCAGCATCGCGGTTTCCTCATCATAGTCCCGCATGAAATATTGCCTTATGACAAAACTGCCATTTTCGAAAAAACCCGTCCCGACCAGGAATGCAACAGTTCCGGTCCCACCAGTGAGCCCTGTGGTCTCGGTATCAAGATAAATCAGCTTCTCAGCCTGCAGTCCGTCGCAACCCGGTCCGCCGATAAACGAAAGCATTTCACCGCTTATACTTGAAGCGTCACCGATTCTGCATCCTCCGTGGACATATTCAGGGTGATATCTCTGTTCTATGACATAACAGCGGCCATGCTCATTTTCGCGCACAGTCCCGGGGATCAGAACATCCACGTCCTGTCCGCCGGCCGCTTTTCGCACATGTACTGGTTTTTCCGGTGTTCCCCGGTAGAAATTCAGCTTGCTTCTGATATCCATCCGAATCCGCTCCTGTGCATCCTGTCTGTGCGCCTTGCCCTATGCATTCTGTCTGATAAGTTCTATCAGTCTGAGCGTCAGTTCCTTGGGATCATCGGCACCTGTGAACTCATTGAGAGGGCCGACACATGATGGACAGCCTGATTCACAGCCGCATTTCTCAACCATTGAAGCGGCAGTCTCAAACAACTCCCTGTGCAGTTCGTACAGCTTATCACTGAATCCCACTCCGCCCGGATAGCTGTCGTATATATACACCGTGGGTCTCTGCGTGAACGGAGCCCGCACCTGGTGGACGACGCGAATGTCTCCGGGGCTGCACATAAGGTAGATCGGCGCAGCATTGGCGAGCACATTGGAAAGCCCCAGCAAACCGTTCTCCTGTTCCGTCTGCGACATGTCGGGCATATCCCCGGGCAGGCTGACCCAGTAGGAAGTAGTATGCATCTCCAGTTCCGGCAGCGTTACCGGACCTGATCCTATATTTTCATGGGTATGGAGTTTTATCTTTTTAAACATGGTCACCAGTGCACTGACCGAAACTTCGCCGCAGCTTCTGTGCACCTGCCTGGTTTTGTCTTCGCGGAATACATCCAGCACCTTAAGATCCACAGCCAGATTGGCATCCGTGTAATAATCCACGTTGACCCTGCGGACATAGGCCTTCTTGTCGTCAAAATCCAGCTCCTCCACCTGGTACTGGACGCCTTCGTGAATATAGATCGCTTCTTCATGAAGCAGCATCGGCGCACTGAACCTGTCCGTCTCTCCTATGACCACGGGCTTTGGCTCAGTTATATCGATAATTATGAAGTTTTCGTTCGACGCGCTTCTCAGGCTTATCTCATCAGCAGGGAACACATCCGCCATCCAGTGCCATCGATTCCCCACATGTCTTACGAGCCTGGCATCCTCCATAAATCCGAGGATCTCAGCGGTGGTTTCCACCCCGAATTTCTCGCCGTCCTCAAATGGCAGTTCAAATGCGGCACATTTCATGTGGCTGTACAATATGACGAGGTTGTCAGGATTTATCAGACCGTTTTCAGGGGTCTTTCCGAAAAAATAGTCAGGATTGTTGATAATATATTGGTCAAGCGGACTGCTGCTTGCCACGAGTATCGCAACGGATACGCCGCTCCTGCGTCCGGCGCGTCCTGCCTGCTGCCATGTGCTGGCTATCGTCCCCGGGTAGCCGCAGATGACACATGCATCCAATGCGCCGATATCGATGCCCAGTTCCAGTGCATTCGTCGATACGACTCCGGTTATGCTGCCTTCCCTGAGACCCTTTTCTATCTCACGGCGGAGAGTGGGCAGATAGCCGCCTCTGTAGCCCCTTACTCTTTTCTCGCCTTCGCTCTTTCCGCCGTAAATGTTCCTCAGATAAGTAACAAGCACTTCTACATTCAGTCTGCTCCTTGTGAACAATATGGTCTGGATCTCATTTCGTATGAACGACTCTGCTATGCGTTTAGCTTCGAGCATACTGCTTCTTCTTATGCCCAGTTCCCTGTTGATCACCGGAGGATTGTAGAAAATAAAGTGCTTGCTGGCAGTCGGGGCGCCGTTGTTGTCGATGAGCTCCACATCCTCACCGATGATCCTGGATGCCAGCTCCACCGGGTTTGCAATGGTGGCAGAACAGCATATGAACTGCGGCTTGGAGCCATAGAAGTCACATATTCTCCTGAGTCTTCTTATGACATTGGCCAGATGGCTTCCGAATACACCTCTGTAATGATGTACTTCGTCTATGACGACGAATTTCAGATTTTCAAACAGCTTTGTCCATTTTGTATGGTGCGGGAGTATGCCGCTGTGCAGCATGTCCGGATTGGTCACGACTATATGCCCTGCCTGCCTGATGGCTTTCCTGGCTGACTGGGGTGTGTCGCCGTCATAAGTGTATGTTTTGACATCTACCCCCGCCTCTGTAATGAGTTCATGAAGCTCTGCAGTCTGATCCTGGGACAGCGCTTTTGTGGGGAAAAGGAATAGTGCTCTGGAGGATTCGTCCTTCAGGATGGCATCCATAACGGGCACATTGTAGCACATTGTCTTGCCTGAAGCAGTAGGCGTCACCACAACAATGCTCTTTCCGTCATGCACCGCCCGGACAGCGCTGGCCTGATGCGAATACAGCTGTCTGACTCCCCTTCTCTCGAGCGCTTTGGTGATGCGCTCATCCAGAAAATCCGGAAAGTCTGCATATACAGCTTCTTTGGCCGGCAGCTCCACCCAGGCTGTGATGTTCTTCATCATCTTTTCAGACGCTCTGATATGCTCCAGCATTTGCTCAATGTTCATAGCATCCTCCGAACATATATTCTGCTAATATTTTAATTCAAAACATAAGCAATGTAAAGGAACTATTCTATTGCAGTCTGACATCGGTGTGGATGGGACCTGACGCTGACTGGCGTGTAGTGGATGGGACCTGACGCAGGCTGGATGCGGACTGATGGCAGCTTGACAGGGACTTTGACAGGACCCGGGTTTTATATTCTTCAGCCTGACGTGCCTCTGCCGGTTTCGGATGTAGCTGGGGCTCGACGCAGACCGGATGCGGTGTGATCGCGACCTGGCACAGTCCGGCTTCGGACGGGATTTCTCACGTCCCTGATCGATATACATTAATTCGCTATATGCCAGGTGCAATATGACACAAAATTAAAATTTCAAGCCTGACCCCAGCTACTTATCAACTCCGCCATGCTCTCATACGATGTGACCCTGAAGGCCTTCTCCCTGAGACGGCTGGAATCCCTGCAGCCCTTGATATACCAGGCAACATGCTTGCGCATCTCCCGAACACCGGTATACTCACCCTTATACTTGACCAGCATATCGAGGTGGCGCAGCATCATCGCTTTTTTCTCCTCTGCATCAGGCTCCGAAAGGATCTGTCCCGTTTTTAAGAAATGATTTATCCTTTTGAACAGCCAGGGATTCCCCTGGGCACCCCTTCCCACCATTACAGCGTCACAGCCCGTATATTCAAGCATACTGGCAGCGTCTTCAGGAGTGCGGATATCACCGTTCCCGATGACGGGTATGGAAACTGCTCTTTTCACATCCCTTATGATATCCCAGTCGGCATTTCCGCTGTAAAACTGTACCCTCGTCCTGCCATGTATGGCCACAGCAGATGCGCCGCATTTTTCAGCCAGGATGGCAAAATCAACGGCATTGATATGCTCATCATCCCAGCCCTTTCGAATCTTCACCGTAACAGGCTTCGCGGAGGCTGAAACCACTGACCGTATAATCTCTCCGGCAAGCTCAGGCTTAAGCATAAGCGCACTGCCTTCTCCGTTTTTTGTGATCTTGGGGGTCGGACAGCCCATATTTATATCTATGGCAGCAGCCGGAGAATCATTAAGCTTTTCGGCTGCATGTGCAAGTATGTCCGGCTCCGAGCCAAAAATCTGTATCGCCGCAGGCAGCTCCGCCTCACTCAGTTCAGCCAGCCTCCAGCTTTTTTCGTCTTTGTAGTACATGCCCTTGGCGCTGATCATCTCAGTATACACAAAGCCGCAACCCTGCTCCCTGCACAGGACTCTGAAGGGCATATCGGTAACGCCTGCCATAGGGGCCAGAAAAATATTGTTTTCCAGTGTCAACGAACCTATTTTCATTCGCCGTCATCCCTTATCATATACAAAAGCGGACCTTGGAATGCCCACCAAGACCCGCTCTCACCTGGTGTCCCGGAGAGGAATCGAACCCCTATCAATGGAACCGGAATCCATTACCTTATCCATTAGACCACCGGGACATTAATCCACTATAGTATTATAGCCCATTTTCGGCATTTTGACAACAGCATTGCAACATCAGTGTTTCAGCCAATCACAGGCAAAATGTCTTTTAGCTTCATCATCATCTGAGAAACAACCGTCAAGTGTGCAAAATCTCAACTAAAGTCAAATG
>DGEE01000149.1 GCA_002385815.1 Hungateiclostridiaceae bacterium UBA3934 | reverse complement strand
GGGCAGTTCCTTCATGGGGATAAGCTCTATAATACCGTTGGTCTCACCTGCTTCTTTCGCAGCATCATCCCCGGAAGTATTCTCTCCTGCCTGGCTGTCTTCTGCAGCATCCCCATCCGCTTTTGCCTCGATGTCCGCGGAGGTTCCTTCTGTCAAAGATTCATTTGAATCTTCGATATCCTCAGCCGCCCCGCTGTCTGTCACGGCTTCGCCTGCATCCTCATCTTCAGTAGCAGTATTATCCCTGCCCTGGTTTTCATCTGTATGTACACCTGCTGTTTCTTCTCCCTGAGCTCCTTCATCATCTGTTGCAGTTTTACCGCATCCCGTTAAAAGGATCGTTAAAACAAGTATTATAGCAGCGAATTTTCTTAAACCCATGATACCACTCCTTGCTAATGTTTTAGTTCGTTATTTTTTCCGACTGCTGCTGCATTACTTTGTACACATGCTCTATCATCAGATCCAAACCCTGTTTGCAGGATCAGACCCATTCAGCAACATTATATAATAAAAATGAAATATCATCCATCAAACAGTTCCGGATCCGCATTTCTGATTCGCCTGTGATTCATACAGGATAGCGTTATACCCAGGCTTCAATGTAGTCAGCTTTGAACTATACATTCATTGCATTTATTGTTAAAATATGTTGCAATATCCCATGACTCGTGATAGCATAAGCATATGGTGCCATAAATTGGTTTTAAAGATATTATTTACATACAATTGTGTAGATCTTTCAACTCTTGTATCAAATGGCGTAAGCCAATTATATAAGGAGGTTTGGTAATATGAGGAAAGTTATATCTGCTATCGCGTTGGCTGCGATTTTATGCATGTTTACCGCAGTCACAGCAATCGCCTCTGAACATGCAGTGTCAGAAGAGGCAGCCTACCCATATAGCATCTATGGTGCGTCTTTTGGGTTTACTGAACAGGAGAATGGCGCTGTTCTTTTGGAAGGAGTCGGCTATAATGGCGGTAAGTACAGTGTTTTGTTTAATGAAGTAGTGGATGTTATAACCTGTACTGTTATGAGTTACGATGGACTATGCAACATCCCTGTGTTTCTTCTTCCGAAGTACGGGACAAATGTCACTGTGAAAGTAGATTCGGATACTATTATAATTGACGAGCGTGTAAACCTTCCAACATATGATTTGGCTTCATATTTCCCAGAGGATGGTGACATATATTACCTCTATGGCGGCGGTATTTGCTACATATACACTGATGAGGTGCAAGATGTTGCGACTCTGAGAGTACCCGATTATTTATTCGAGGAAAGTTTTATGAATGGTGGCATAATTGATCGCATCAAGCTTGGGGAAGCTATTTTCTTCTATGGTGTCGCCGATAAAGATGAAAAAGGAGATATTGGCAGTCAGGATCCTGCTGAAGCAATGCCCTTTACCGATGTAGACAAAGGTAAATATTACTATGAGCCCGTTCTTTGGGCAGTTAGAGAAAATATACTGTCCGGTACGTCACCTACCTTCTCACCGGATGAGAATTGTCCGCGCGGTGAGGTCGTAACATACATGTGGAGAGCTATGGGAGAGCCTGAGCCTGCATTGACATCCAATCCTTTCACAGATGTATCCGAGAATGATTATTATTACAAGGCTGTTTTGTGGGCATATGAACAAGGCATTACCACCGGTACCAGTGCAACTGCCTTTAGTCCCGAGTCCCCATGCACTCGTGGTCAGGTAGTGACCTTCTTGTGGAGGGCAGAAGGTAAACCCGTCGTTTCCACCAGCAATACTTTCGAGGATGTGAGCAGCAACGCCTATTATGCTGATTCAGTTAATTGGGCTGTAGAAAAAAAGATAACAACCGGTACGTCCGCCACTGAATTTTCACCGGAAATCAATTGCACCCGAGGACATATCATAACCTTCCTGTACCGGAATTCTGCCGGAGAATAAGCTGATTTTACAGCCCTGTGTTCCAGAGATGACAATCTCATGCATAGGGCATTACATAAGCAGAACAACTGCAACTTTGTGATAAAATCGACGAATCGCTTGAAATAAAGCGCATTCCGTCGATTTTATCATTGGAGTCGATTATCATTGCAAGTGAGAGTTCCACTCTTTGGGGCGGACGAAAATATTCCGGCATTGACAGTATGCTGCATGAATTGCAATTGTACCACCCTTCAACCTATACCTGGATAGTGTTATACCCAACCTGGTTCATTGAACAATTTCAGTTTCTTTAACCACTTCGATTCTATTCAATAAAGTATCAACGTCAGCTCCTGAATCTTCCGAATATATTTCAAGTATCAGGACATCATGTTCGCCGGATTGCAAGAAAACATATGTGCCAATATTGTTATACTTCGCTCCCCTGATAACCCTGATAACATCATGACTCTTTTCGGCAAAATCCCTTTTGCCGCTGACCGTGTCGTTATACTCGATTGTCAGATGGATTACCGGGTCCATGCTACCGGCAATCTCGGCGTATTCCACTTTTTCTAGTATACTCACGTCAAAATGATTTACATGATCTGTCAATCCGCTTTCACGCATCACTTTGGACAACTCATTCTTAACCACGCTTTTTGCCTTATCATGCTCATAATCACTGTAAATTGTGCTTCCTTTTTTTCTCAGCATGGAAACCGCTTCGTCAGAATCCTTGATGCGGGCGGTTATCTCCATATTCAACAGGTTAATATCAACAGATTCTATGGTAAAAGACTGGTCCGGGTATTTTTCACCCAGGAACTCATGCAAAGTATTTATGTTGACTGCCCTGAATATTATAAATGAGGCTGTGCAAAGCAATAGCACACATATTATAATAACTGCCAGCTTTTTCATAATAGAGCCCTCCGCATTCCTCATCATCCCTTCATGAATTATAGCGATTAAGTGCTTTGCTCTGTTGCAGTTATATTCCTTCTGGACATTTCCATGAGTTTTCTTTTCAGGATGTCCAGGGTCTTGCCGGAGAATTCATAACCGTCATCCTCAACATATGCGGGCAGCACGTAATTGTCATCAGTGACATAGTAAAAACCGTACTTGGAATAGAAATACTTCCCATCATGTTTGCCTTCCCCTTTTGCCACAGGAGTGACTATCCTCATCCCCGGTTCCGGTTCAGGCGTATAGCCTCTGAACTGGGCATTCATCGCGATAACGATATCCCCGAGGATGCCCTCCTTGCCGGAGCTTTCCGCCGTTATGTCCTCGATGACCCGCACCTTGAACTGCATAAACGAAGCAGTGTTTTGCATGCCATACTCTTTCCATTTTTCATAGAGCTTCCCTTCGGGTGTATCACTGTCTGTAATCAGTTCCACGGTGTAATCCGGCAGTACTTCCGTCACTTCAGCCAGGATAAAAGCGTCAGCCCTTTTGACCAGATCTTCAAGCTTCGGTTTCCTCATGTCAATAAGCGGCGGATCCTCTTCATATAAAGGATACTTCGATCTCAGTTCATTTAAGCGTTCTTCGTCCAGTGACGCGGGCGGAGACGCAGACAAAACAGCATAAATAACTGCCACAAGGCACAACAGTACCAGAACTGGTATGTATCCGAGTTTTTTGTTTGTTTCAGTTTTTCCCGAATCCATATGCACGCCCCCTCCAGTTTTTTCTGTTATATTAGACCCATGCAGTACAGAAATGGTTTCTTCCAACCGGAAGTCAGCCGATATATTTCGCCAGGAATAAGCAGGGATTATCTT
>DGEE01000062.1:5325-10169 GCA_002385815.1 Hungateiclostridiaceae bacterium UBA3934 | reverse complement strand
CCTTCAGAGGCTGAGAGAACAAGGCATAGATGCCTTTAATGAAAGAACCATACACTTCCATCGGGTGAGTGCCTTCAAAAATGATGATGAACCGGTTGTATGAATAATGGCTTATGAATTTGGTCTGACCGCAATACAGTCTAAGCTTCAGTGCGATCTGGACGATATACTCTTCTGCCGCTTCGTATCCCAATGTATTTTTAACATACCTCAGGCTGTCGATATCCAGCATGATTATGGCGAAACTCGTATTGTTCTCCAAAGCACCCTTTGCCAGTATATCGATCTTGTTATCAAAGCCGATCTTGTTGGGCATCCCTGTCAGCTGGTCATGCGTCGATAAATGGAGCACCCTCTTTTCGACCAGCTCCATTTCTTTCTGCAGTTCCTTTTTCTCTGTGATATCCTGGCTCGTTCCGTGCATGTGAGCAGGGTTTCCGTTCTCATCGAATGTGATTTCTATAAAATTGTCCACATACAAAATTGAACCGTCCGGTCTCCTGACGCGCAGTTCAAAATGTACGGGCTGCTTTTCAGATGTATTCTTGTAGATATCCATTATTATCGGCCTGTCATCCGGGTGCACAAACTCCATTATGGTTTTTATGTCAATATCCGTCCGGCCTTTGGGGATACCGTACATTTTATACACTTCATCCGAGCAGAAAAGCACTTTCCTGTTTACCAGGTCTATTTCCCAGCTTCCCATCTTAGCGATACGCTCGACCTCGAGAAGACTTCTGTAGCTTCTTTCCAGGTCATCATGCAGGAGCTTTTTCTCCGTTATGTCCTGCGTAGTGCCAAAAACACCTGTGATCTGCCCCTCTCCGTTGATTATGGGCTCCGCATTGCTTTCGACATATTTGACTGCCCCGTCATCCAATGTGATCCGGTATTCGACAGAGACGGATTTCCCTGATCTGAGCTGATCCATAGATCCGGTCACCTTGCCCTGATCATCAGGATGTACCCTTTTTAAAATATCATCGAAGGTTTTCAACTCCGTACGTTCGGTATCATATATATTGAACACTTCATCGGTGCAGTACAGTTCGTCTTTTGCGATATCATATTTCCAACTGCCGACCCCGGCTACCTTCTGTGCTTTGCTCAAATTGTCACCGATCTCTCTGAGGCTGTTTTCTCTCAGCTTCTGCTCGGTGATATCCTGGATGATCCCGGCAACCTTGATCGGAGTATTGTCCTCATCTGTGATAACTTTAGTCCTTTCCCGCACATATCTCAGCTGATTATCAGCTGCAACGATCCTGTACTCGACATCGTACTCTTTGGCGGCTTTCACAAGCTGTGTGGCTTCCTCCACCGCTTCCAGATCGTCAGCGTGGACATAAGGCAGGAAGCTCTCAAGGGTCTCATTGAGACTATTGAAGCCACAGCCCAGGATGTTGAATACCTGCTCAGACCAGAAGACCTGACCGGTTTCGATCTCGTAAAGCCAACAGCCGATTCGGGCAAGCTGCTGGCCATACTTGACTGTTTCACTCAGTTGATTGAATTTCGCCTCTATATCAGCATATCTTTCCGATCTCTTGAATCTTCTGATGAAATCCACAGCTATCACATCCTCATGTGCTGTATATGCCAGCTTTTGCCTTGATATAATAATTATTATATCACAAAAAGATGCCACACACGACATTTAGACGCTTATTTGCAAATGAATCGTCGATATTTGTCTAAGCGTCGTACCGGGCATCAAACCGCCCAAGTTTTTTATATGCTGACGGTGTTATCCCATACCTTTTTCTGAAGATCCGGCTGAAATAGCGGTAGTCCCTGAAGCCTACTTCCATCGCGATCTCGGCGACAGTGCATTCAGGATATCGGATGAGAAGCTGTGCCGCCTTTTCCAGCCTCAGTATATTTAAATGCTCTATGGGAGAAACATTCAAGCGCTTCCTGAAATACTGTATGAAATAATTGGGATGCAGATGGACGATACCAGCCAGATCCTGAAGTGTGATGGTCGAGCGGATATTCCGCATTATATACTCATTAACAGTTACGATAAAATCGTCCATACTGTCAGGCAGTATACCCACATAGTCAACACCGCTTAAAAACAGCCTGAGGATTTCAAGAAGTGCAGCCTTTTCCGCAAGAGTATCCAGCGGATCTGAAGAGCTGCAGGAGTTGATCAGCTTTTCAAAAACAGGGACGATCTTCCTTCGGGGTATCCTGCATTTTGCCCCGTCCCGGGAATAGGCCAGCTTCCTTCCCCTGTCCAGACGAAGGTCAAAATGACACCAGTATTTATAAACAGGTCTGGCAGGGTCATGAAAATATGTGTGTCTGCTATCCGCCGGTATCAGGAACAATTCCTCCGGTTCCGGTTTGTATTCGTCTCCTTCGATAATAAGTGTCGCATCGCCTTCTATAAAGTAGTAAAACTTGTTGTAGCCATACGAGCAGTCGGTCTCACCCCAGTCAGGCGCGCAGTAATTTACATGGCTGATAAGGCTCTTAACGCTTATGTTTTCAAAAATGTTTCTATTTTGAAGCATTTGCAGGCACCCTCCGCAATCAGGTTATAGTTTGCGCACCATATTGAGCGACTTTTGAGGTGAAAACATGATAACATAATAAGGTTAATTTTGTCCACACTAATCTTAATATAAGCCCTTCTGACTTATTATGGATGCGGTATAATTTAATTGGTATGTGACCATGCAGGGCTGAGAATAACAGGGCTGTCATTAAAACACTTGAGCCTGATGAAAAGGTAAAAGCAGTCAGACTGCCCGGAGCAGGCCATGTACCTTTTGAACAGTCTTATGGAACGCTTGTAGTGGATCTGCCGGATGTTAAGCCAACAGAATATGTCAACTGTCTGGCTCTGGACCTGGAACAGGTTAGTTGGTGCCAGGTACATCGGTCAGATATGGAAACGGTTCCCTGATGTACTTGTATAAGAAAGGAGTATTACCATATGGATAAAAGACCGTTCAGAATTGCTGATGACAATATCGATCCGGATCTGATACCATACAAAGTCCTGTACACAGGAGCGAAAATACCCGGTATAGGCCTCGGGACCTTCGGATCGGATCGTTACAGCGGTGAAGAAATTGCAGCCGCAGTAAAAGAAGCCATCGCGATGGGTTACCGCCATATCGACTGTGCTTCTATATACGGCAACGAGCACCTGATCGGGGAATCTCTGCGCGAGGTGCTGGAAAGTGGTCTTGTAAAAAGAGATGAACTGTTCATTACTTCAAAGCTTTGGAATGATATGCACGGCAACGGAGATGTGCTCATTTCCTGCGCCAGAACATTGAAGGACCTGAAGCTGGAATACCTGGACCTTTATCTCATACACTGGCCTTTCCCCAATCACCATGCGCCCGGCGTCGGCTCCGACTCCAGAGACCCGGATGCAAAACCGTATATCTATGAGAATTACATGAAAGTATGGCGCCAGATGGAGCGGCTGGTGGATGCCGGGCTGGTCAGACACATTGGCACTTCCAACATGACCATCCCAAAACTGGAGCTGGTACTGCAGGATGCCAGGATACGGCCCGCAGTCAACCAGATGGAGCTTCATCCGCATTTCCAGCAGCCTGAACTTTTCCAGTACTGCCTCAAGCAAAACATAGTGCCCATAGGTTATTGCCCTGTCGGCTCGCCGAAACGGCCTGACCGTGACAGGACTCCAGGGGATACAGTCGACACAGAGGACCCGGTCATCATCAGGATCGCTGAACGCCTAAACGTACACCCTGCAGTAGTATGCATCAAGTGGGCAGTACAAAGGGGGCAGATACCTATCCCCTTCTCCACCACGAGAAGCCATTTGCGCAGCAATCTGCTCTGCACTGTCACAGAGCCGCTGACGGAAGAAGAAATGCGTGATATTGAAAAAGCAGACCGCAACTGCCGCCTGATAAAGGGGCATGTCTTTCTGTGGGAAGGAGCGAAAGACTGGACTGACCTTTGGGATGTCGACGGCGTCATCGCAGGTACAGATAAATCGAAGTAATATATTAGGAGGTCTATTTATGTGTGGTATGATGAAAGCTGCCTATCTGCCGGGCAACAGTACTGTAGTACTCAAGGACGTGGAAATCCCTGAACCGGGGCACGGTCAGGTACTGATCCGCACAAAGTCATCTACTATCTGCGGCAGTGATATCAGGGCTATCTACCATGAACATCTGGGAAAGGGCCCTGAAGGCTACCAGAATAAGATCGCCGGGCATGAACCGGCCGGGCAGATCGTGAAATGCGGACCGGGCATGAGAAGATTCAGGGAGGGAGACCGTGTCATCCTGTATCACATCTCCGGATGCGGTTTGTGTGTCGACTGCCGTCAGGGATACATGATAAGTTGTACCAGCCCTCTCCGCGCTGCCTATGGCTGGCAGAGAGACGGAGGCATGGCACCGTACATACTGGCAGACGAAAAAGATTGTGTTCCTCTCCCCGACGAACTGACCTACACTGACGGAGCCCAGATCGCATGCGGATTCGGTACTGTATATGAAGGTCTCGAAAAAATCGGCATTTCCGGCAATGACGCTGTACTGGTGGTTGGTCTTGGTCCGGTCGGCCTTGCGACACTGATGCTTGCCAAAGCAATGGGGGCTCAGAGACTCATAGGAACTGATGTCATAAAAGAACGCTGTGAGCTGGCTGCAGAAATGAAGCTGGCAGATCACGTATTCATCAATGGTCCGGATACACTGGAACAGATACGCGCCCTTACGGGAGGCTATGGAGTGGAGCGTGCCATCGACTGTTCGGGCCACACCTCCGGCAGGCAGCTGGCGATCCGCGCCACTCGCAAATGGGGCCGCATCGCATTCGTGGGAGAAGGCGGA
>DGEE01000062.1:0-5140 GCA_002385815.1 Hungateiclostridiaceae bacterium UBA3934 | reverse complement strand
CGGTGGGGCATTCATCCCGAAGATCTCGTAACACACCGCTTTACTCTTGAAAACGTATCAGAAGCCTATCGTCTTATGGCAGAAGGCAAATGTGGGAAAGTAGCGGTGGTTTTCGACGAAGAAATAAAGTGATGGCAATACAGTCAGGCAGACATAATGATGCCAGTCACGATACCCGGACACTTATTCATTGATAAACCCTTCCGGCAGTCTGTAAGCACAGATACCGGAAGGGTTTTTTGACTGTGAGTATTCAACATGACGCAGTTCCAGAATCAGTGTCTGGATGCTGCGCCCGACACAGGACCTACTCCAGTGTGAATGAGCCAAAGTGAGCGCTTCCTTCGCCCTTAAATGTGAAATAAAGTGCATTGATCCCGTCAGGTATGGTAATGTCGGCGGAATATTCTTTCCATATATTTGAGAATCCCACGGGGATCGTGCCAAGAACCGGTCCGTCCCAGGCTGTCCTCACCTCAAAGACACCTTTGCAGTATCCTCTTGTCTTGATTTTCACCTTCTTTATTCCTTCGCAGTCGAAGTATTTGAATCCCGCAGTTGCCGAATCCTTCATATTGGCGATATAGCCGATCTCCTCGTCTCCATCCTTCCCGTCCTGGGTTATCTTGGGGAACTGGTTGTTCATCCAGGATGCGGTCCAGTCGGTGTAAAGAGACTCTTCGCTGCAGAAAAGGTTGCATGCCAGATATGTCGGATATTCTCCGCGCCCTTCGAGAGGCCCTCCGTTGGGACCGCAGGATGTCATTTCCACCTGGGGTATGGATCCGTCCTCACGGAACGTGATGGGTTCCATGCAGGCCTGTCTGCTGAAATTGGTGCCATTGGTATGCCTGTGATAAAAAATATACCATTGTCCGTTGATTTCAACGATGCTGCCGTGGTTGTTGCCTCCATAGAACATTGGTTTATCGGCCGGCTTATATGTATCTATGTGCAGATCACTGTTGCTGACGATCACTCCGCCAAAGACAAAGTCTTTCGTCGGATATTTGCTCGTGGCATAGCACAACTCATGGAAGACAACGGAAGAGTATACGAAATAATATGTGTCTCCCCGCTTTCTTATCGACGGGGCCTCGAAAAATTCATGCCCTTCATATCCGCTTCCTTTGCTGTATGGCTCGCTTGGAGCGATAAATTTCGGTTCCTCAACAATGGTGAGCATATCCGGACCCAGTACCGTGACCATGGGGCCTTTCCTGGATTTATCACCTTTGGGGCAGAATCCTGTATACAGATAGGTCACATCGCCTTCCGTCAGCAGCCCCGGATCGAACTGAGGCTGATCTCCTTCCCTTTCTCCAAGCCGTGTTCCGTCAGGATACTGCACGTAGCCGTAGAACTCGTACTTGCCTGCAGGTGTGTCACAAACAGCAACTGACACTATCGGAACCTTGTCAAGAACATAATATAAATAGTATCGTCCGTCGGGACCGACAGTGACATCAGGCGCGTACAGGCACATGCTTCCGTCCGGGTTCAGCGGATCGTCCGTCTTTTTATAGATCACACCTTCATAGCGCCAGTCTGAAAGGTCATCAACAGGCGCCGACCAGCATACATAATCGTTCAGGCAGTAAACATACCCGTTGAACCGGTCATGAGATCCGTAAATATAGACCCTGCCGTCAAAAACATAGGGCTCTGCATCGGGGATATACTCCCATGATGGAAGATAGGGATTGTATCCTTGCTTTTTCATGGTCATGGCTTACACTCCTTTGCATGTTGTAGCGATTATATTATATAATCTCAGGAGTATGTTAGTCAAACGTTTTACTTGCCAGGACCTGCGCCCCCGCATGCCCGCCGGCTGAGCCCCGGTTGCCTTTCTGACCGGCTCTGCACTGAAAGGCTCCCTTTCACGTTTTTCTCCAGGCTGCTCATAAGCTCCGGAAATCGGCCAAAAAATAAAAGCGGGAAAAATCCCGCCTGCACCACAACAGAAAATCAAGCCAGCATACGATCCATCATAGTTTTGGCATGCATCACTTTAAGCCATATGTTTTCTTTCTACCTGAATAATTCAACTGTTCCTGCAATAACTTGCCACTTCCAGTTTATAACATCTGATCATGACCACCGTCACAAACAGGGTTTGCAGAATATATTCTCATGGTTTCACCTCCCTGCTGGGAATCACCCGTAAGTTCTCATGACATCTGGCCCAACTTTCTGCCTCATCTGTTGCTGATGCATGCCGGTTTTTTTGAATCAACATCGATCCGTATCACGTCCGGTCACACTGGAGCCGGCATCGCAGGCCGACCACACAGTAGTGATTTTCAGACAATATTCTTTCTCATCTGACATTATACTTTTTTTCTGTTATTAGCACATCACCCGAACAGGTGATTTGCCTGGATATTCATGTACACAAACTGGAAATCAGGGTCGGTCACGGAATTTATTCAGTTGTTCCAAAGTTACTGAAAAGTGGTTCAGTGTTCCCATGTAATTGTACTGTACAGTGGGCTCACGCATTGCAAATTTTGAGAAAAGATTGTTCAGATACTTATTCTTCTCCGGGGCAAACAAGTCGATTTTTTCAACTTTGCTCTCTCTGTCGGAAAAATAACCTGCCAGGAATTTCAGACCCTGATAAAAAAGCCCGGTCCTTCTGTAAGGTTCAGCGATGCAGGCTATTCTCAGGCTTACCTGATGATCTTTGTTTCTTTCCGGAGGAACATTGACATATCCCAGTATACCGACCATCTCTCCGCTTTTGTTCCACGCAGCTATTACTTATCCATAATGGAGACATCCTTTATAAAGGTACAGGATTTGACCCAGGTTTAAGCCTGGAAGAAAGTCCCGCCTGTTCCGCAACAGAAAATCCAACCCCTTCTCGAATTCACTTTCACTTCGGCATACACCGATCCTAAACATAAATCCTCTCCAAACCTGAATAGCCACTCCATACTTCTGATATAAGAGAACACAGCCAATCTTTCATGTCGAGCGATATAATCACAGGTCAGTTCCTCGCCAGGGCTCATATCATATCTGAAGCATTATATGGATACTTTTCATTGCTTTCTTTTTAAAAATCTGTTTACGATCCGGGCATAATCCGCCAGCTTCATGGAATACACATCCTCTTCGGTATATGTTACCAGGTACTCCCTGCTCTGCTTGTCGTAATGGACCCGGTCCACCACTTTCGCCAGTTTGGCATAAAGAACCCTTAAATAAGGATTTTCAGAATCCGCGCAGAATCGGATCTCTTCGACTCCTGCATTTTCCATGGCTTCCAATATGGCTTTCATACCATCCAGAAAAACTCTTGTGCCATGGTAGTCCTTACGGATAAGGATAAAGTCGATATATCCGACATGCCTGTCCTCATAATTGTTCTGCCGGGTACCAATATAATAGATAATGAGCCCTACCGGCTCGTCCAGCTCGTTCAGGAGCAGAATGATATTGCCGCATCTGATGCTGTTTTCGATGATAAACAGGACACCTTTTACACTGTAAGGATGGTAAAACGAACTGCGGTTCTCCATGAAAAACCTGGTGAACATCTCATAGTCATCGTCGTTACTGCAAATAACTTTTCGATAGGTGTAACTATAGGACATCTGCGCCCCTCCTGCAGCAAGCCGGAATTTGAAAGCAAATCATCCAAGTGTTGTCTTTCGACATAAAAGTCCTTTATTCAACATTATAGCTTCTTTGCTTTATAAGGTAATCACCCAAAAAGGTGATTAATGGAGTGGTGCCATACACATCAGCCAGCTGTTTAAGCTGCAGCCAAACAGCTGACTGTATGGTGTCAGGCATCTTATCAGAGCAGCTTGAGTTCCCTGGCCTTCTGGACCGCCTGTACTCTCCTGTTTACACTCAGCTTGCTGTATATGTTCTTGACATGAGTTTTTACAGTGTTTACTGACATATGCAGTTTTTCACTTATCTCCATGTTGGAGAGGCCTTCGGCGATGAGCTCCAGTACCTCAGTCTCCCTGTCGGTAAGGTACTCGACGATGCCGGAATGGCCGGTACTGTCATCAGCAGGCTCTTCTGCTATGTAATCCTGCAGCTTTTTGGCATATGCTATCTGGGCGGACAAGAGCTTCACCGCCTCTAACCGAGCAGGCGCAAAAACTCCCGGCAGGAAGTTGTTTTCAAGGTACAATACTCCGAAGGGGATGCCCTGGAACAACAACGGCAGGCATGCTATGGATTTGGGGTTCGACTCGGTTATGTAATGGTCATTGGAAAAGATCCCGGCTTGCTCTCCCAGGTTTATGACCACCGTATCCGATGTCCGGGCTACATAGCGGACAACGGATTTTGCAATTTCTTCGTAATCCTCCGGGAATATGGTTTTTGCTTCCGGCTTGTCATTGCCGCTATCTTTTATGGCTTCTATGAACAACTCGCCATCCTTCTCAAAAATCAGACAGCCACTGTCTGCGCGCATATCAGCAGGTATTTGTGCTCAAAATTTTCCTTACAAGACTGTGCCCATTTTTTCAGCTTGCGCATATTCCCCTTCAACACTTTCATATATCTCCTCTGCTCGCTCTTTGGCAGGTCTTTATATGCGGCTGTGATAGTCAGTGAATCATAGAAAAAATATTCGGCGTAGACCAGGAAGCCTATAATGGCACCCACAAGAGGCCTTACTTTCTCAGACATCGACAGGGCCGACCTGTGATCCCCCATCATGAAATACATCTGCATCCTGCAGCAATAGAACGTCGCCAGTGCAGATTTATCCTTCTGAGCCAGATGGAGCAACTCCGTCTTCCCAAGCTTTTCTACGCCATCTGCCAGCGAATCTGTCTTCCTTCCCGTCAGTGCAGATACCACCGAATCGTATATGGCTGCATTCACCATGAGATTGTGATGCTTTATCTTTTTGATTACCTCATACTTCTCACGCATCTCATCGTTCAGCTTCTCCAATGGGGCCCCCATGATATACTGGTTTTCAAGGAGAATGCAATGGGCATAGCCCACGATCACGAGATTCCCTGCTTCGATCCCGGTAGTGACAGCTTTATTGAGATAATCAAGCCCATAGCCGGCATGCCTGGTCCAGTGGAAGATCAGGGAGCCTACAACAAAGTATATGATGCACTTGGACGAACTCCGGTCATATTTTTCCATG
>DGEE01000010.1:8223-12257 GCA_002385815.1 Hungateiclostridiaceae bacterium UBA3934 | reverse complement strand
AAGTAAGGATTATGAAAGAGGAGACCCCATGCCTTTAAGTTTGGGTTGAAGCCGGTGGAAATCCCCACCGGCTTTGTTCTTGAATGATATCTTTCAATATCATCTGGTCTTTTTTATAGTGATATGAATAAAGGTATATGATATAATGGCGAGAGGTGAGCGTGATGGAAGATAAAAGTTTTGAACTTCTCACAAAGATGTACAGTGAATTCTCAGAGTTCAGGAAAGAAGCAAGCCAGAAATTCGAAGAAGTAAAATCCGATACTCAAAGGATTAGCTATCAGCTTGCTAAATTGGAAAACGACCACGGACATAAGCTGGATGTATTGTTTGACGGATACAAACAGCTTACGGAAGGCCAGGAAGAAATCAAATCTCAGGTAGCGGCACTGTATGCAATCCTTTGAATGGCTTCAACTGCATCCATGATATCTTTTTCAGTATTGAAGTATCCTGGACTGAACCTGACAGCTCCACGGTAATTAGTCCCAAGTACACTGTGTGCAGCAGGCGAGCAGTGAAGTCCCGCTCTGGTACATATCCCGTAATCCTTATCCAGTATGAAGCTAAGCTTTGCAGGATCCATATCTGCCAGATTCATGGCGACTATCCCGGAATTTCTGTTCCTGTCCCCGGAACTGTACAGTGTGACTCCCGGTATCTGCGACAGACAATCTGTCAAAAGTTCTGCCAGCCGGCTTTTATGCTCATGTATTCTGTCAACACCCTCCTTCATGACGTATCCGGCTCCTGTTCCCAGCCCTACGATACCCGGAGTATTCAATGTGCCGCTCTCCAGCATGTCAGGCATGATATCAGGTTGGTAAACATGCCCAGAGTTACTTCCCGTGCCTCCCTCCATGAGCGTTCTGAGCCTGATGCCCTCCCTTACGAAAAGACCTCCGGTGCCCTGTGGCCCCATCAGTCCTTTGTGGCCGGGAAATGCCAGCATATCTATCTTCAATGCTTCCACATCCACAGGCAGTGAACCCGCCCCCTGTGATGCGTCCACCAGGAACGGTATCCCGTATTCATGTGAAATCCGCCCTATATCAGCTATTGGCATGATTATCCCATTCACATTGGAAGACAGGGTACAGACTATCAAAACCGTGTTTCTTCTGATCTCTCTTTTTATGTCATAAGGATCGGTTTCCCCAAGCCTGTTCCCTCTCACCACAGAAACCTCTATGTCCAGGTCCCGCTCGAGAGTCCTCAGAGGGCGCATGACTGCATTGTGCTCCATTGCCGTCGTTATAAAATGACAACCTGGTGAAGCGAGGCCTTTGATGGCGATATTAAGTGCTTCTGTTGCATTTTTGGTGAATGCCAGCCGCATGGTATCTCTGATATTGAAAAGCTTGCAGACTTTGTCCCTGGCACTTGTCACAGCCATCCCGGCCATGAGTGACAAAGTATGGCCTCCTCTGCCGGGATTTGCACAGTATTCCCGCATACATCTGTCCATCTCCTGGCAGACACATGCCGGCTTAGGGAAAGATGTGGCAGCATTGTCAAGATATATCATAATAGCCCCTCGATATTTTAGTCCAGTAACATACTATGACACTCGTCGGGGGCTGTTAACTCATTCTTTACCTGAGTTGTTCTGTATCTTCAGGTCCTTACCTCTTTTGAGAAACTACTCCTTGTATTCGAGGGCTTTTCCTGCCAGTTTGAGCACAACGAGTGCTATGGCGCCGCCTGCTATCGCGGTGAACAACTGTGGCCAGCTAAAAAGTCCGGTCAATGTGGCTGCTTGCTGGGGCTTCATCTCGACCAGCGAAGTGAAGGCTGTTATCGCTCCATAAAGGAAGCCGAACTTCAGTACGGATCCCACAGCCACACCCAATACACTGCCGGAAACATTGCCCTGAGTTTTGTCTTTTTTCCTGAAAATCCAGAAGGCCAGGACTATTATGATATTCCCTGTTATTATGAATGGCGAGAACCCAAGTACAAGCGGAGCTATCGGTGCCTTATTGGTAAATGCCGATACGAGAGGAGCAATTACAGATATGGCAATGCCGCTCCACAAGCCTGCTGCAGCAGTTGCAACAAGCAATACCGCATTTACTACCGGTCCGACAACGAAGTTGTTGTACGGGATCAGTTTACCGAATATCTGAAATGCTATTGCGACCGCAAGCAGCAGTGCCGTGCGGGTCAAAAACCGGGTTCTGTTTTTCATGATGAATTCTCTCCAATTTTAATTTTGTCAAATAGATTATACCACTGTAGCATAAAAAAATATAGGTGCAGCAGCGCACCTATATGTACATGTGCCATTTTCTAAACACAGGCCCCCGGAAATCCTGCGGCCTTCCCTGCTATATCAGGACAGGTTCTATCTGCTTCCCGGCCAGCGCAGCTTTTATTGCAGGTATTATCAGTTCAAACTTTGCCATCAGGGAGTTGCATTTCTTTTGCGGGTCATCCTGCCCATAGGGTACGAAGAAAACATTTTTGCAACTCTGAAGAAACCCTATATTTCTTGCGTTGATCCCGAGACCATCGTTGGTGGACGGTGCCAGCAAAAGGGGTTTTCCGTTCCTCAGATGGGCCTTGCACGCCATTGTGACCGGTGTATCGGTGATGCCGTTTGCCAGCTTTGCCAGTGTGTTTCCGGTACACGGAGCCACTACAAGTATGTCTAACAATGCTTTAGGACCAATAGGTTCTGCCTCGGTTATCGTTTTTATGATTTTCCTGCCCGTCAGCGCCTCTATCCTCATTTTCCAATGGTCAGCACTGCCAAACCTGGTGTCATATTCATCCACTGCATATGATATGATAGGCGTTATCTCTGCACCTGTGGCTGTCAGTTTTTCCAGTTCGGCTATTACATTGGAAAATGTACAGAATGAACCGGTGAATGCAAATCCTATCTTCACATCATTCAACTGCATTTTTTACACCCCCAGTTCCTGCAGAATGTTGTATATGGTCTGTTTCATATAATTTGCGGCAGTCACCGGAGCTACCTTCCCCGGCAGCGACAGTGCCCATATGACTTTGATCCCAATCTGCCCGGCCTTCTCGAAATCCACCCCGCCCGGCTTGGATGCCAGGTCTATTACAAGGCTTTCCTTTTCTATCAGTTCCAGCTTTGCCTGGTCCAGTACCTTGTCTGGTATCGTATTTATGATCAGATCCATATCAGCCAGATATCTGTCCAATCCATCCATGTAAACTGAATTGATGCCGTAAGCTCTAAGCCATGCTGCATCTGAATACTTCCTGGTTGCAACATATACTTCTGCGCCCAGACCGGACAGCATTTTTGCCAGCACCTTGCCCAGTCTGCCGTAGCCAAGGATCAGGACCCTGCTTCCATTCAAAGTGACAGGCAGTTCCTCCATAGCGATCTGGATAGCACCTTCGGCTGTCGGTATAGCATTGAGGACAGCCATCTCCTCCCGCTCCAGTATGTCTATGGGACGAATATTATATGCCTGCGCCATCTGCATGATCTTGCCGTTTATCCTTCCTGCAATGAACAGTTGGGCTTTTTTCATGATTTTGAATACTTCACTGATATGTATTTTTTTATCATGGAATGGTGCGTTCAGCATTTCATTATCGCTCGTACAGGGCAAAGGGCCTATGATTATGTCGGAGCTGGCAATTGCAGTCTCCAGATCGTCTGTTTCCTGCAACTCCGAGCTGAAACCGGCATTTTTGAAGCCGAACAGATTGACACAGTGCCCATCAGAATGGATAGCTTCTGCCAGCTTGACATTCCTCAGGTCGCCACCGATCACAGTATATTCCCTTAACTCCATAATTTTACCTCCTGATGCTGGAATGAACATCCCCGATTTACCCGGAGTAAGTCTGCTGTGAATGCCGCATTAGCATGCTAATTCATTTTATGTATATCCCTGAAATCTAGTGCTTGTTTGGAAAAAGCCCCGACAAATGAAGTCAGGCCTGAAATTTCACTTTTCGCTGTATTAATCTGTGCGAAAAGCGAAATCTCAAGCCTGACTCCGGTTGAGAAACGATTAAGTTAAAATTTCAGACCTGACCCC
>DGEE01000010.1:1062-7916 GCA_002385815.1 Hungateiclostridiaceae bacterium UBA3934 | reverse complement strand
CAGTATTTCGTCCGGGGTATATATGTATCCCAGCAGCAATTCGGATTTGCCAATACTGTTCATCCTGCTGCTTGTGCTTTCAAGACCCAGGATATAGTTCCCTTTCATTTGCTCTCTCGCTCTTTCCAGCTCGGCCCGTGTTATCCCTTTCTCCCCTATAACCGCGATTTCTTCTTCTATGAGCTTCATCACCTCACCCAGGTTTTCCGGCTTCATACCTGCATATATGGTAAACAGGCCAGTATCCGTGTATGTTGTCGGGTATGAATATATAGAATACACAAGTCCCTTTTCTTCCCTTATCTTCTGGTACAGCCGCGAGCTCATGCCTCCGCCGAGTATACTGTTGACGGCAAGCAGAGGATATATGTCGTCGTCTCCGCTTTTTATTCCTTCAAAGCTCATGCATATATGTACCTGTTCGGTATCTTTTTCTCTGATACTTGTCTCAGGCCTGAATTCAACATGCTGAGACTCCTGGGTTTTTCCGCTTTTCGGTTCCCACGCCCCGAAATATTTCTCCAGCAGAGCTTCAAGCTGCTTTTCATCGAAATTGCCTGCCACTGAAATGACCGTATTGGGCTGGATATATCTTTCGCCCATGTACTCCTTTATCATCCGGCGATCTATATTCTTCAGTGACTCTCTCGTCCCCAGGATAGGTTTTCCGATGGAACTTCCTCTCCAGACAGTTTCGGAAAGCAGGTCATGTACCAGTTCCTCAGGTGAGTCTTCATACATGCTTATCTCTTCGAGGATAACCTGCTTCTCCAGTGCTATGTCCTTTGGATCGAATATGGAATTGAAAAACATATCGCTCAGCACATCCAGTGCAGTACCGATATGATCATCGAGAGTCCGGGCATAAAAACAGGTGCATTCTTTGCCTGTAAAGGCGTTGATCTGCCCGCCTATATTGTCGATGCATTCTGCTATCTGTGCCGCATTTCTTGTTTTGGTACCTTTAAAAAGCATATGTTCAACAAAATGAGATATGCCGTTGTTCTCCTGGTTTTCATCTCTGGATCCAGTTTTGACCCAGATGCCGGTCGAAACAGATCTTACGTATGGTATTTTTTCGCATACCACCCTAAGACCGTTGCTCAATGTAAACTTCCTGTGCATATTACCTCCTGGCATGTTTTCTGGAATTATCGTCCAAATAAAAAAGGACGGTCTCAACAGTTGCCCAAGCCGCTGCAGGACCGTCCCTGCCTTATCTTATCAGTGCTTCCCGGAATTGTTCTCCGGCAGCGCGTCTCTCCTTGAAAGGTTGATGCGGCCCTGCCTGTCTATATCCAGTACCTTGACAAGCATCTCGTCGCCGACCTTGCACACATCCTCGACCTTTGAAACTCTTCTGTTGTCCAGCTTGGAAATATGGACGAGCCCTTCCTTGCCGGGTGCAAATTCAACGAATGCGCCGAAATTCATGATCTTTGTCACTTTGCCAAGAAACACCTGGCCCGGCTGTACATCCTTAGCTATTGCTTCTATGATTGCCATTGCCCTCTTTCCGGCTTCTTCATCCGGTGTTGAGACAAATACCCTGCCATCGTCTTCGATATCGATCTTGACGCCGGTTTCATCGATTATCCTGTTTATTATCTTTCCGCCAGGACCGATAACTTCCCTGATTTTGTCCGGGTCTATGTCCATCCTGTACATCTTGGGGGCATACGGCGAAAGTGATTTCCTGGGCTCCTGTATGACTGGCGCTATTACTTCGTCGAGTATCTGGTGGCGGCCTTTTTTAGTAAGCTCCAGAGCTTGCTCGATAATCTCATACGTAAGCCCGTCAACCTTGATATCCATCTGGATGGCAGTGATGCCTTCCTTCGTACCTGCCACCTTGAAGTCCATATCTCCGAAGAAATCCTCGATACCCTGTATATCCATGAATGTGATGAATCTCTCCGGGTTTTCCTCATCTATGATCAGACCCGCGGAAATACCAGCAACGGGGGCCTTTATCGGTACTCCTGCATCCATGAGCGCAAGCGTACTTCCACATACGCTGCCCTGTGATGTGGAGCCGTTGGACATCAGAACTTCTGAAACCAGCCTGATGGCATAAGGAAATTCTTCTTCGCTGGGTATAACAGGCTCAAGTGCCCTTTCCGCAAGCGCACCATGCCCGATTTCTCTCCTGCCCGGGCCTCTTGAAGTTTTCGCTTCTCCAACACTGTAACCAGGGAAGTTGTAGTGGTGCATATACCTTTTTTCTTCCTCGAGATCCACACCGTCCAGCATCTGTGACTCACTTATGGAGCCCAATGTAACGATGGTCATCACCTGTGTCTGGCCTCTCTGGAAAAGACCTGATCCATGTGCTCTAGGCAACAGTGACACTGCTGCAGACATAGGCCTGATCTCATCGAGTCTTCTGCCGTCCACCCTTTTCCCTTCTTTGAGTATATATTCCCTGACAATTTTCTTTTCGATTTTATACATTGCCTCTGAGATAATGGAAGCACTTTCGGGGAATTCTTCCGCCAGCTTCTGCTGCACTTCTTCAGTAAGAGCCGCCACACGGGAATCCCTTACAGTCTTGTCATCTGTCAGCACAGCTTTGCGCATTTCCTCATAGGCAAGGTCATATACCGCATCGTACAGTTCCTTTGGCACTTCTGCCGACTGATATTCGAATTTGGGCTTTCCTATTTCGGCTACGATATCATTTATGAATGCGGTGATCTTTTTGATCTCCTCATGACCTTTCTTGATCGCCTGCATCATGATTTCCTCAGATACTTCCTTGGCGCCTGCCTCGATCATTGTGATCTTTTCGCTGGTGCCTGCCAGTGTGACGTACATGTCACTCTTCTCTCTCTGTGCCGCATTGGGATTTATGACGATCTCGCCGTCGACGAGCCCCAACACAACGCCTCCTATAGGACCATTGAATGGTATGTCGGAAATACTGAGGGCAACAGATGTACCAATCATCGCCGCTACTTCAGGTGAATTATCCTGGTCGACTGAAAGTACCGTATTGATGACTACTACGTCATTTCTCAAGTCTTTCGGGAATAAGGGACGGATGGGTCTGTCTATGACTCTCGCGGTCAGCACAGCCTTTTCAGACGGCTTCCCCTCTCTTTTAATGAATCCGCCGGGTATTTTTCCGACTGCATACAGTTTTTCCTCATAGTCAACGCTGAGAGGAAAAAAGTCGATGCCTTCCCTCGGGGTAGCCGATGCTGTCGCTGTGGACAGTATAACTGTATCCCCGTATCTTACGAGCGCAGCGCCATTTGCCAACTGCGCCAACTGGCCGGTCTCTATGGTGAGATTCCTTCCGGCAAGTTCCATACTGAATGTTCTGTACATATTATGCCTCCTTCTTGTAATGCTGCATGACGGAAGAGGCAGTTGATACAGAAAACGGACACCAGAAACCATAAATCGTCTGTCATTCTTCGCTTTACAGATCCTGGTCTCTGTTCTCTGTCAACTACCGCATCATTCCGTCAGCAGATTGTTTTCGATTTAGTTTTTTATAAAGCTATTATTACACCATCATTTAAAAATAATGAGCGGGATAACCCGCCCACTATTATTTTCTGAGGTTGAGCTTCTCGATAACTGCACGATACCTTTCGATGTCTTTTTTCATCAGATAGTTGAGCAGACCCCTTCTCTGACCTACCATCTTCAGCAGACCTCTTCTGGAATGATGATCCTTTTTGTGCTCTTTGAGGTGTTCGTTGAGATGGTTGATCCTCTCAGTGAGAATGGCGATCTGTACTTCCGGTGAACCGGTATCGCTCTCATGCAGCTTAAATTTTTCGATTATTTCTGCTTTCTTTTCCTTTATCATTTTTTGCCTCCTTTTTCTTAAAACGCCGTGAGCCAAGTAACTGGTCGGAGCATCCAGCAACTGAGCCCATGGCCTTTTTAACCACACTGAAGTATTCTAACATATTATTCCCGTAAAGTAAATGATATATTTGATCAAAGATCAAACTTCCAGCTCATATCTCCTGCCCGCTATCTTTCTGACTTTGCCTGCAAAGCCTTCGATCCTGACGACGGGATACGATGTTCCAAATGAAAATTTCGTTAAAAAACTTTTCTGCATAAATTGTTTTGTAGGAAGCCATTTCTGCAAAACCATCTACCGCAAGTATAGTTTTTATGTTTAGATGGTCTCCTTATATTCCCACGGTTGACGTTGTTAGTATAATCAGGCAGTATTATCCTGAACTGCTTTAAATAAAGGAGATGATTTGGACATGCTGAAACGACTGTGTCTCATCGACCTCACCATGATTCTGCTTGCATCGATGATGTTTCAACCGATGCCTTCAATGGCAGCCAGTGGTGATTGGCAATCTGCCGCCGAGTATCTTTATGAACTGGGCCTGTTCCGGGGTACCGGGACCAGCAGTGATGGCACACCTGTTTTTGAGCTTGAGCGCAGTCCAACCAGGACAGAGGCACTGGTCATGCTCCTGCGTTTGATGGGTCTGGAGCAGGAAGCATTGAACTCAAGCTACTCACATCCGTTCACTGATGTATCGGGATGGAGTGAGCCTTACATCGCCTATGCATATAACAAGGGGATCACAAAGGGAATTTCGCAGACCCGTTTTGGTTCAAATGACAAGGCAACGGCATCCATGTACGCAACCTTCGTGCTTCGTGCCCTGGGATATACCGATTCCGGCGACTCACCGGATTTCAGCTATTCGGGCTCGGTATCCTTTGCCGTAAAGATCGGGCTGGTCGACAGCCGCCTTCTGAACGATAATGAATTCACAAGGGGCGATGTTGCAGTCATATCCAAAAACGCACTGTCACAGCCCCTTCGCAATAGCAGTAAAACTCTTTTTCAGCGCCTGGCCGATGAAGGTATCATTAAAGACGCACCAAATCAGGGCAACGGTGACAAGCCTGGCCAGGACGATGAAAAGACAGACCTGACGGTACCGGTTAAGCACCACATTGACTACGGCACTTATATACCCAGGCAGACTTTGCTGAGCTTATTTCCAAAAATGGATAAGGTGCTGTACACGACTACGACAGAGGAAGATTTTACAGACCCTTACGGTGTGAAGGTGTCTGACAGATACGGTTTTGAGGAACTCATGTTTATCGATGCGCTGGCCAACGAGAAAATCTATGAACAGTACGGGTCGAAAAGCGGCGACATGGTGCGCCTGTTCCCAGGCTCGACTCTGTACCTGGCTGACAGCAGTTGTAATATTCTGGCCAGGTGTACTGTTCCCGAGAAAAATATAACTGAAATCACTTTCAGTTTGAAAGCCGGGATCGATGGAGCAATGCTCAATTCCGAATACCGCAAAATAGTGGATACGGTTTCTGAAAACTGGGGAAAGAACTTGTTCGAGCTCAGTAAGGAACAGTATAAATCTCAGGATGGCAAGTCGTCCTCCGTCCACCTTGTGAAAATGAACGGCGAATATGTCAGCGACGACTGGTACTGCGCAATCTGGGAATACAGCCCGGGGTTTGAAAGGGATCTCATCGGGGACGCTGAATATGCCATTGCGACCCCTTTATCTTGTTTTTTATCATATTCCTTTCTCCTGATCCTTTTGACTTACTCCCCTGCAATTATTCTCATTTCTGAAGGCATAAGTTCCACTTCGAACATTTTTATGTAAACATGAATATTATATACCAAAAGTGTATAGGAGGGATCCTGATGCTTGGCAACAATATAATGCCTGAGGCATACGCAAATATACCGTCAAATGTTTCCGCAGATGGCAAGGCAAAGACGAAAACAGCAGGCGCTCACGAAATATCCTGCAAAGACTTCGATATGTGCAAACTGCAGTATTACAACCCTCAGCCGATTGTCGGTGCAAGGCTTGCACATGCCTATGTGCCATTCCAGTGCCTTTGCTGCCTCTATCCACCGCTGCTGGGTCTCAAGCAGGGCACTATTTTCCCGGAACTCGACAGGCCGTATGGAGCCGATCCTGCATATTCGTATGACGGATGACTCCTGTTCCATTTTTCAGATTTGATTGGAGGTGTTTGGAATGAAAGATGCCCGTGAAAAAATGCTGAAGGAAATCCAGGCTCTTGAATTCATGGAAATAGAACTGAATCTCTATCTCAATACTCATCCGTATGATCAGCAGGCATTCATGATTTTCAGGAATACAGTACAGCAGCGCAAAATGCTGCGCGATAATTATGAGCGCATGTATGGTCCGCTGACTGCCTGCTCCAGCAATTCGTTCCCGTGGCCCTGGATCGAAAGCCCCTGGCCCTGGGAAGCCTGACAGACATTTCGGTATTACCTGTTACAAGAAGGAGGTTGTGTAAATGTGGGTTTATGAGAAAAAACTGCAATACCCGGTTAAAATAAAAAACTGCAATCCCAGGCTTGCCAAATACATCATCACGCAATACGGCGGGCCTGACGGCGAGCTGGCAGCTTCACTCAGATATCTGAGCCAGCGTTACAGTATGCCGACGGAAGTCGCAAAGGCAACACTTAATGACATCGGCACCGAGGAACTCGCCCATCTGGAGATAGTCGGCACCATCGTATACCAGCTTACAAAGGGAGTGCCTCCGCAGATCCTTGAGAAGGAAGGCCTCGGCGGATATTATGCCGACCACGACAGGGGCATCTATCCCGTGAACGGGGACGGCGTACCGTTCACCGCGGCATACATCGGCGTCAAGGGTGATCCGATAGCCGATCTCGTAGAGGATCTGGCCGCAGAGCAAAAAGCACGTGCGACATATGAGGGCCTCATCAATATGACAGACGATCCTGATGTCATAGATCCTCTACGCTTCCTCAGGGAACGTGAAGTGGTCCATTTCCAGCGCTTCGGTGAAGCACTGCGCATAGTCCAGGA
>DGEE01000010.1:0-854 GCA_002385815.1 Hungateiclostridiaceae bacterium UBA3934 | reverse complement strand
AAAACCCTTTGCCAATGTCAGCCCCACAGCAGGCAAGAAGAAGTAAGCCTGCCGAAGCGGGCCAATTGTAATAAGTCAGTTGAAACAAACCAACTGAAAAGTAAAACTCGCCGTTGTTTCAAAACAGGCGAGTTTTTTGTCATGCAGTTCGTTCTCATACATTCATCAACATGGAATGGTTAATACACATCTAACCGGATTATTCAGCCTGAAAGTAAGCAAATATCGGCCCAATAGAAGTTTTTTTAGCGACTCTGTATTTACCTTTTGATAAGGGCTTAAAGCGGTCCAGTGATATAGTGAACGCATCTTTTCCATGTGCCGGTACTCCATATGCCAAAGCAGTCCAAGAACGTTCATCAGCCCGTTTACCATATATATCGGTTATTTCATACCACTTACCTCCTTTTTCCCTTTCAAGATAGTATTCCCCATCATATGTAATTTCGTAGTCGTTATTATTGATTATTATACATACCAGTTGTCGGGCATCTGATTGAAACTGTACCGAAAAATCCACATTCGGAGCCTCATATGTAGAATCAGCAAAAACAGAAAGTCGGCTCCGACTTCGACTAATTAAGATAGCCAGTACGATAACGGCTATAATACAGCATAATGAAATAATAACAGCTTTACTTTTCATAATTTACCTCATTCTGATGTTTTTACGCTAAAAGAACCGGTTAATATTGGTGAATAGTACAATGTATAACTACCGCTCCTACCGGAAATAACCCCGCTAATACAGCTATTAAAGTAACACGGGCCACCGCTATCTCCGAGTGCAGCACTACCATATGTTAAGTTAACTTGAGTTAGACCAAAAATAATGTCAACGCCGGGCTATTTTT
>DGEE01000045.1:4748-9005 GCA_002385815.1 Hungateiclostridiaceae bacterium UBA3934 | reverse complement strand
GGGCATAAAGAGACACCACTGGGGTTTATCCATGATAAATGAGGTGGAGTTGATGGAGGTCATGTACATACTCGATACGGATTATCTTTCTTTGTATGTTCCCTGTGTCAAATTGCTGATGAAGACTGAAAGCACAACCGATGGGAACAAGGGAATGGATATTGCCCTGGAGGGATTTGGGGTGTTCGAGGGTGACAGGCTGGCCGGCTATCTGGAGAGAGAGATGGCAAGAGGGCTGAATTTCCTCAAGAATAAGGTGAAGTCGGGAGTGATGTCTGTAAAGAGCAGGAAAGGTGAAAAAGTCGGATTGGAAATCATAAGCAGCGACAGAAAAATGAAGCCATATATAACAGGCGATGAGCTTCGTGTTGCCATAGAGCTGGATGTAAACTGCAATATCGTTGAAATACAGTCAATACCCGGTAACATATTCAATGATGAGAGCATCGACTTCCTGAAGACACAGCTGGAAGAGCTCATAAAGGACGAAATCAGGAAAGTGATCGATTTTGCGCAGGAAATGAAGCTGGATTATTTCGGAGCGGCCGATGCAGTCCTGCATAAATATCCCTGCAAGTGGGAGGATATTTTTGAAAACGGCTGGAGGGACATTTTCTCGGAAATCGAGTTTGAGATAACTGTCAACTCACAGATAAGCAGGACATACGATATCAAGCAGCCCATTGGAAGCAAGGATATAGTGTGATGGAGATGGTTATATTATTAGTGGTCATAGTGGCAGCAGTGAGCGCCTTTGAAATAGCAGGCATGGCAAGAAAAAAACAGACAAGGGAAATCATCATTTTCATTGTACTTGCACTGTTTACTCTTGCCATGGGAATTTATTATATTCTGGCTCCCCATGATAAAAGCCTGATATATTATGCTTTTAAATTTCTGGGACTCGATCTGTGACGGGAATGGTACGATATGTTATCTGATGATAAAAAAATCTCAATAAGACAGGCGATTTTTCTGTTCGTGACAGCCAGCTTTACTCCCACTGTCAGGATAGTTCCTGCCTATGCTGCGCAGAAGGCAAAGCAGGCTGCCTGGCTTTCCCCTGTCGTCACGGCTGTCCTCCTGATCCTTTTGGTACAGTTGTGGCAAGTGATATACAGGAAATACAGGGATAAATCGCTGATGGACATATATTGCGATATTGCAGGTCCCGCGGCAGGAACGGTGATCCTGATAATTTATCTGCTGTGGATGGTGCTGCTTTCCGCGCTCTATATCAGATATTTTGCCATGCGACTTGTGGGGGCCATATATCCCAATACCGATATATCGGTATTCATTATCTCGATGCTCGCCGTGATAGTTTACACACTTGGCTTCGGCGTGACGACGCTGGCCAGGTTTAATGAAGTATTGCTGCCCTTCCTGGTGATCGTTTTCTGTCTGATTTTTATTATGATGATACCAAATTTCAGGACTGATTTCCTGACACCTGTGAGCGTCCGAAGCATATTGCCTGTTCTGAACGCAAGTATGGCACCTACCGGGATAGTAGCATACTTCAGTTTTATGTTCATATTCGGTGACAGGATAAACAATAAGGAAAACATCAATAAGATCGGTTTTAAGATGGTCCTGTTCCTTCTGATTACGCAGGTCGTGATCATAGCGTCCATAATCAGCACATTCAGCTACAGGATCGCTCAGCGCACACAATTACCATTTCTTGCAGCAGTAAAACAGATATCAGTGTTCAATTTGCTGGAAAAGGTTGAATCTATTGTCGTGTCGGTGTGGGTGCTGTCAGATTTCATAATCATCTGCTTTTTCATCATATGCATTCTCAGTATGCTGAAATCATTCTTCAGATTATCCGATCCAAAGCCGCTGATAGGTATCTATGTGATTTTTTCATACTTCCTGGCTATGCTTCTGGCAAACAATGTTTTTGAAATGGAGAGGATGTCAGAAGATATTGCTTTGCCGGTCAATATCATCCTCGGTTTTGTGATACCGGCAATAATGTTCGTTGTCGGGAAAATAAGAAAAAAAGTTTGAAAATATTACAGTATAAGGTTGCATACAAGGATATAATCTGATATTTTGTATATGCACGCAGCTATCAATGGCTCGTGCGACAATCGGCATATTACAGTATTATATTGATGTTCTTTTGGATAAACATTATTATAGTAATTGGAGTCTGTCACCATTGCATTATTGCATATGAACACACTTCCAGAGGCAAATGATGCTTTGTCAGAGCATGACCAAACTGAGTTGTCGATCACAACAGGAAAGTATTGTTACTTACCACCAGGGCATACCGGAAGACATATATGAATAATTTGTGAAGGAAGGAGAGCACCAAATGGCTGATGTGAAATATCCGCTATACGAGACCACAGTATTTGAAGACTTCAGGATAATGGTCGAAAACGCAGCAGAAAAGTTTCCGGACAGAACAGCATTCTCTTACAAAAAAAGACCGAAAGATAAAGATACAGTGAAAGTTACCTATGCAGAAACAAGAGAATATATACGTCATATGGGGACCGAACTGATTCACATGGGGCTGAGTGACAAGCATGTAGCTCTTATCGGAGAGAGCTCATACAAGTGGATCTGCTCGTATTTCTGCCTCATGTCCATCGGAGCTGTTGTAGTTCCGATAGACAAGGATCTGCCGCCGGATGAGATCGCAGGTATCATAAATTTCGCCGAGTGTGAGTACGTAATATACAGCAGGCACATCGAGGATAAGATCAGCAAGATCAGAGACAAGATACCAAATGTCAGGACCCTGATATGTATGAGCAGGGCCAAAATCGATGGAGCCGTCGAGCTTTTTGACATAGTAGGCAGGGGCAGGGAGCGTTATAATGCCGGCGACAATTCTTTCTACAACTACAGGATAGACCGGGATCGCCTCGCCACCATCGTGTTCACATCGGGCACCACCGGCAAGGGCAAGGGGGTAATGCTGTCCCAGAAAAACATTGTGTCCAATATGACACAGGGGATGTATCTGTTTGCCATTACCCCGAAAACGATGAATGTACTGCCTCCTCACCACACTTTCGGTTCCACGGTGAACTTCGTGGGACACTTTTCACAAGGCAGCGAGATATATATTTCCAGCGGACTCAAATACATTGCCGAGGAAATAAAAGAGCAGCAGCCGACACACCTTGTATTGGTGCCGCTGTTTGTTGAAACGCTCTATAAGAAGATGTGGCAGGCGGCCGAGAAGAGCGGACGCGCGCAAACATTGCGCAGAATGATAAAAGTGAGCAACTTTTTGCGAAAACTGGGCATCGATCTGAGGAGAAAGCTTTTCAGGAGCGTACTGGACGCATTTGGAGGAAAGCTTGAGCTCATCATATGCGGTGGTGCCTATCTGCATCAGGAGATCATAGATACGTTCGAATCAATCGGGATCACCATCCTCAACGGATACGGCATAACGGAGTGTTCTCCGCTGATATCATGCAACAGGAACAAGTATCAGAAAAAGGGCAGCGTTGGTGTGCCGATCCTCGGATCGACAGTAAAGATCCATAATCCCGATGAGAACGGGGAAGGCGAGATATGCGTCAAAGGTCCCCATGTCATGCTGGGGTATTACAAGGACCCCGAGGCGACGGAAGCGGCCTTCGATGACGAGGGTTTTTTCAGAACAGGCGACTACGGAAGGCTGGATGAAGACGGCTGGCTGTATATCACAGGCAGACTGAAGAATATGATCGTGCTGAGCAATGGCAAGAACGTATATCCGGAAGAGATCGAAGCGGAGATATCAAATGTATTCGGAGTAAATGAGTGCGTGGTATATGCCGGTGAGAGCAAGTCGCAGAATGGCAAGGAGGTCATCGTCGCTGAGATATTCCCTGATTTTGATGCTCTGAAGGAAAAGGGTATCCATGATGTGCAGGAGTATTTTGAAGAGCGGATCAAGGAGATAAACAGCAGGATGGTCGTATACAAGGCGGTCAAAAAAGTAAAGATCCGTGAGGAAGAGTTCCCGAAAAATACATCCAGAAAGATAATACGTTTTGCCATAGACAAAACGATAGAATAACCAAAAGCATGCGGGGCGAATGCCCCGTTTTTTTATTGTGTTTTCAGAGTGCCGGTTTTGCTCCTTTTGTCACGGTGCCGTCTTGTATGCCTGTGCTGAAATTGTACTTGACAAAGCTGTTTGATGTAATGTATCATATATCTTGCGCCAATCAAAGGAGCACACAATGATATACGGAGGGATACCCAAGAGGCCAAAGGGGGCAGACTGTAAAT
>DGEE01000045.1:1597-4521 GCA_002385815.1 Hungateiclostridiaceae bacterium UBA3934 | reverse complement strand
TTCGAATCCATCTCCCTCCACCATCGATTTGTCAAAAAGCCTGATTTTTCAGGCTTTCATTATTTTTCGCGAATTTTCGTTCTGTCCTGCCAATATAGCTCAGATACATCCCTGACCTTTGATCCATCCGACCAATGCTGGCATAAGCTGATCACAGCCGATCCAATATCTGCGGCAAACACAACTGAGAATGAAAACATACAGCAGATGCATAATAAATGAAGCAGTCATTTATTGAGTCAGATTTACAGAGGTTGATATGAGGAATACCGGACGTTTATTCATAGCATCGTTATTTGCTTTGCTTGTACTGTTTGCAAACGGCATGTATTTCATCCGGCAAACCGGGATGCACCGTCATTCTCCGGAGCCGATAAGCGATGGAAGTGGCACAGGATATGAGACAGAAAGCAGTGCCGTATCTGATGAAAGAGCCGGGGAACAGACAGAAGCGGCAGACAGGATGACACCTGTAAATCTGATGCTGCTTGGTCTTGATGGTGACGAAACGCGGTGCGATGTGATAATGCTGCTCAATTTTGACCCGGAAACGTCATCTCTGAATATACTTTCTATTGCCAGGGATACCAGGGTTCGTTTCGGCAATGTCTATAAAAAAATAAACTCGCTTTATTCAAAGGGAGGAGAGACGCTTTTAGCTGACGAGATCCGAAATATCACCGGTCTTCCGGTCCATTATTATATTACAGCGGATTTCGGAGGATTCAGAAAAATCATCGATACACTTGGGGGTGTCGAATTTGATGTGCCCTTCAGGATGAAATATGATGATCCGACTCAAAATCTCCATATACATTTAAAGAAAGGGAAACAGGTGCTGGACGGCAAAAAGGCTGAGCAGCTTGTCCGATATCGGAAGGGAAATCTCAGGGGACAGGGGTACATTGAAGGTGACATAGGAAGGGTCAAAATGCAGCAGGATTTCATCAGGGCACTGATCGACCAGAAACTGAATTTTCAATATCTATCCAAAGCGGATGAGATAATTGCCATAATCAGGGACAATGTAAAAACCAATATCGAAACATCTGATATAGCCAGATATTTTCCCAGTGCAGTCAGGATGGGAAAAGAGGACATAAAGACATTTGTTTTGCCGGGGGAAAGCCATATCATAAAGGACGTATGGTGGTATATCCATGACAGGGAACAGACCGCTGCCCTGATTTCAGAAAACTTTAAATAGTTGCGGCAGTTCACACCATGAAAGGGCATACCGTCAAGTCAGCTGCACCTGTAAGATGGCGCCGGTCCGGGCACGAAGTGCCGGTCGTGCCGGATGAGGGTGTACTTTTTTGGCACAGCATGATTGAATTATGACAGGCAGTTTGATATAGTTCTAGTATAAGCCAAAAAAATGTAATTACTTGCAGTGCATCTGTTTGTCGGCTCCGGGGCGAGATCTTCCATGCCGGGCCCGGCAGGAGCAGAAGGGGGCAGGGGAACATGAACTCACCGCTGATTATTGCACACAGGGGCGCCTCAAAGCAGGCACCTGAAAACACGATGTCAGCATTCCAACGGGCTCTGGAGCTTGGAGCCGACGGCATCGAACTGGACGTACATATGAGTGCGGACGGATATCTGGTAGTCATCCATGATGAAACAGCAGACAGGACCAGCAACAGCAACGGCCTTATAAAGGACAAAACCCTGAGTGAATTGAAATCACTGGACTTTGGTTCCTGGTTTTCAGAGGACTTCAAAGATGAGAAGATACCGGAACTGGAAGAGGTGCTTTGGCTGCTGTCGGGCTGGGATGGGCTTCTTAATATCGAGATAAAGAACGGGCCGGTTTTTTATCCCGGTATCGAGGAAGCGGTTGTAGAGGCGTTGCACAAGTACAGACGTACCGACCGGACCATCATTTCATCATTCAACCATTACAGTCTTGTGGAAATACGCAGATATGACCCTGAGATCAAAATCGCCCCTCTCTATATGGCAGGTCTGTACAAGCCGTGGGAATACGCACACAGCATGGGAGCAGCTGCGATACACCCGCTTTTCTACAATATAGTGCCTGAAGTGGTCAGAGGGTGCAAGGAGAACAATATCATGATCAATCCTTTTACAGTAGATCAGCCTGATCACATCAAAGCGGTGGCGGCCGCTGGTGTTGATGGGATTATAACCAATGTACCTGATATTGCTCTGAAAATTGTGAAGGAAATGGGGGCTTAATATGAAACTGAATTACAAGCAGACCATGCTTATTGGACTGGGGTTCTTTACGGTCAGCATAGTTTGGGGGATATACAATATCGCAATGCCCATCTATCTGGATGATCTGGGTCTGTCAGGGCTGGCTGTGGGAGCCGTGATGACGATCGACAACATTTTCGCCGTGATCTTCCTGCCGATATTCGGTGCACTGAGCGACCGGACCAATACCAGATATGGAAGGCGGATGCCATATCTGCTGGTGGGTATACCACTGTCGGCTTTAGCCTTTATCCTTATACCAGTGCTGAGGATGAGCCTTCTGCCCATGATGATAACAGTCATAGCGATGAACTTTTTCATGAGCATTTACAGAGCACCTACAGTTGCACTCATGCCGGATTTCACGCCAAGACCGCTCCGCAGCAAGGCCAATGGGGTTATTAATTTCATGGGCGGTGTCGGGGCTGTCATCGCTTTCCTGATTGGAGGTTTTCTCTTCAGACTCAATGAATACCTTCCGTTTGCAGTCTGTTCCGGCATAATGATGCTGACGATCATCGTTATGTATCTGAAGATCCGCGAGCCGAAGGAAATAGCTGAAGATAAGCCTGATGTGCCTGATGAGGGAACTGCATCGGTCCCAAAAGATAAGGGCGTGATGCTGAGTTTGATATTCCTGCTGCTGGCTATATTCTTCTGGTTCGTAGCCTATAATGCCGTAGAGACTTTCTTCTCGA
>DGEE01000045.1:0-1419 GCA_002385815.1 Hungateiclostridiaceae bacterium UBA3934 | reverse complement strand
TTTCTTCTCGATGACAGCAGCCATACTCAGCCCGGTATTGTTCGGCTTTATTAAGGACCTTATGGGTGACAGTATCCTGTTCATATATTCGAGCATAGCTATGGTGCTTGCCTTTTTCTTCATGATGCTGGTAAAGCACGGAGAATCAGAGGTGAAACAGAAAGCATCATTGCAGGAATAAACGGGATACTTTATCATACTGTTCCGGGAGGTCATGTTCAGTTGCTGGGCTGGGACGAGCTTGAGAGAAAGTGCCGTGAATGTATGAGGTGCGGCCTTGCAAAAACCAGAAAAAATGTCGTCATCGGGCGTGGTTCGAAAACCGCCCCTGTCATGCTGATCGGCGAGGGGCCTGGTGAACAGGAGGACATACAGGGGAAACCGTTTGTCGGTGCTGCGGGCAAGCTGCTCGATCTGCTGCTGTCTGCACTGATGTTCAGTGATGATGATTATTACATATGCAATATCGTGAAGTGCCGGCCGCCTGGAAATCGAGTCCCTGCTGATGATGAGGCTGAAAGCTGCCTGCCGTGGCTCAGGCACCAGACATTGCTGATAAGACCGCGGATCATGGTATGTATGGGCTCTACAGCAGTAAAGTATATCATCGACAGAACTGCAAGGATAACGCAGATAAGGGGGCAATGGATCGAACGCAAAGGATTTTGGATCATGCCCACTTTCCATCCGGCAGCACTTCTCAGGGATACATCCAAAAAACCGCTGATGTTCGAGGATATGAAGAAGGTGAAGCTGAAGCTGGCGGAGCTTACCGGTGCGTCACAGTGACAGCCATTGCAGGTCCGTTCCGGACTGACATCTCAGAGAGGTTTAGGGAGCACAAATGAAAAAGGACAAGATTTTACTTGATTTATATAATGAATACAAATATAGATTTCCCGGCAAAGAATATGTTTTCGGCTGCGGCTGCATGAGTCCGAAGCTGCTGCTTGTAGGTGAAGCCCCCGGACGTGAGGAAGTTAAGTTTTCGCGGCCATTTTCGGGTGCCGCCGGAAAACATCTGGACAGTTTCCTGGAACTGGCCGGGATAGACAGGCAGGATATTTATATAACCAATGCCATCAAATACAGGCTATCTAAAGTCAATCCCAAAACAGGCAGGTTGTCAAACAGACCTGCAGCAAAGGATGAGATAGAATCCAGCAGACCCTGTCTGCTGGAGGAGATCGATATTATCCGCCCTCGTTGTATCGTGACTCTCGGCAATGTTCCACTGAGGGCGGTGACAGGAAATCACAGGCTGAACATCGGTGAATGTCACGGAACACCTGTGGAAGTGAAAATAAAAGAGCGGGATTATCTGCTGTTCCCACTCTATCATCCTGCCAGCGTCATATACAACCGCAGTCTGGTACAGACATGTGAAGCGGATGTAAAAGAACTGGCGACATTCCTCAG
>DGEE01000142.1:12588-12893 GCA_002385815.1 Hungateiclostridiaceae bacterium UBA3934 | reverse complement strand
TGTGGCAGTGCTGTCTTATTATCACATGATACTGTGCAATTCCGTAACAGGGCTTCATTGCGCTGATGTTTACTTACATTGCACAGCATCGAAGTTTTCGAGTAGCGCTGTCTTATTGTCACACGATACTGTGCAATTCCGTAAACGGACGCTCCATTTGCAAGAGCTGTGTAGTTCAGCTCGGGCAGAGCCGAAACTCGTAAAAATGCTAAGCGAATGAATCATGTTTGATGCATTTTCGCTCAGACAGTCGACTTGCTTTTCCTCGCTCTGACTAAACTTCTCTAAGCCGCATTACGCTGATG
>DGEE01000142.1:7250-12297 GCA_002385815.1 Hungateiclostridiaceae bacterium UBA3934 | reverse complement strand
CTGTGCTGTGGCGGAAACATGCACAGTACTATATGACAAGCGATCCAACAAGCCGGAAAAGCATCTCGACCGCTAGCCTGAAAGGACTCAGGATAGTCGACAATATATCCGGCCTCAGTATCATCAATACCAGGAATCCCATACCGATGAATCTCTCATAACGCATTAAGTTGAAATACGTCCTTGTCGGCAGCACTGCCCCAAGGATCTTCGATCCGTCAAGGGGCGGTATCGGAAGCAGGTTGAATATGGCAAGGCCGATGTTGATCATATAGAATATCCTGCTGATGTTGAATACCACTGACCTGAAAGATATGCCCTGACCAAGTATAAGATATCTGCTGTTGTATATTTCACTGGGCGATAAACCGCTTTCTGCCGCTATCAAAGCCATAGGTAATGAAAATATGAAAGCAAGCAGAAGATTTGAGAGAGGACCGGCAATGCTTACCATGGCGGTTCCCCGCCTGTAGTCCCTGTAATATGAGGGGTTTATGGGCACAGGCTTTGCCCAGCCGAATCCGAAGCCGCTGTACATCGACACCACCAGCATCAACGTGCCAATGGGGTCCAGGTGTTTCAGCGGATTCATCGTCAGTCTGCCAAGGATTTTGGCAGTAGGATCCCCGAGTCTGTATGATGTATATGCATGGGCCATCTCATGAAAGCTCAGTGAGATAAGAATGGCCGGTATTGCATAAATAAACATTAAGATGTTGATGTTCATTTTGTCTTTCTCCATTCCTTCCGGACAGTGACCTGGATATCAACTGAATATTCTCCTGATCCTGTTTGTCGATAATGGTCCCCGCAAGTCCTCATTGCTTTCCTTCATATAATTTTACCAAATCAGAAGATAAAAGTCTGCTACATATATTGATTACCCATATTGGGATGGCCAAAACTCACCATTGCTGTAATCAATTCATACGCGGAAGGATTTCTTCCGTATCACTCCGTCTGCTCGTTAAGCAATATAAAAACCGGCAGTCGATTCGCGGATCCTCCGCCGGTCTTCATATGGGTTATCAGTATCATGAAAGCTTCCTGCACCGTTCAGCTTGCAACTCTTCCCAGACAGAACCATTCCTGCATGAGCCTGAGCATTATCCTCAGGAAAGTTGCTCTCTGAACATCGCTCGATGCCACGATATCGGCCTTGCCCACTTCTCTTCCTGATAATATGTAAACCACTTCTCCAATTTTCTGTCCCGATTTGACAGGTGCCTTGATGTCAGTCGCCAGATTCACTGTTCTTTCTATTTTCCCCTTTTCCCCTTTTCTGAGAAGCAGCTTCACATCTTCCCTGTAAACAGCATTGGTCACAGGCTGGAGCCCTTTCCTGACCTCTACCTGCTGGATCACATCTCCCATATTGTCCATCAATACAGTTTCAAAGTTGGCAAATCCATAGTCCAGCAGTTTCCTGCTCTCAGCGAACCGTGTGTTGGAATCCGGCTCTCCAAGGACTACTGAGATCAACTGCTGACCATCTCTGACCGCGGCTGCAGAAAGACAGTGTCCGGCAGCACTGGTGTATCCTGTTTTCAACCCTACGGTCCCGTTGTAATGCCTGACAAGCTTATTGGTATTATCCAGCGAAACATAGTTCTTGCCCGGGACATTTTCCCTGAATTTTGCATGCCAGACCGATGTATAATCGGTTATCTCAGGATGCTTGAGCATTAGTTCCCTGGACATGAGCGCTATATCGTATGCACTGCTGTAGTGGCCCGTATCAGTAAGACCTGTGCAGTCCAGGAAATTGGTATCCTTCATGCCAAGTTCTCTGGCTTTCTGATTCATCATCGCCACAAAAGTTTCCTCGCTGCCTGCTATCGCTTCTGCCAGCGCTACAGTTGCATCGTTGGCGGAATGTATCGCCACTGCCTTCAGCAATTCATCCACTGTAAATACTTCCCCGGGTTCAAGCCATACCTGCGATCCTCCGAAGCTCCATGAATATTCACTTACAGTTACTTTCGTGTCATATGCGATGACACCTGCATCTATGGCTTCCATGATCAGCATCATCGACATTATCTTCGTTATGCTGGCTATGGGAAGCTTTTCATGACTGTTCTTCTCAAGCAGAACTGTTCCTGTGCTGCAGTCCATCAAAATCGCAGCCTTTGCTTTCAGATTCGTCAATGATGTGTTGGACTGTATCTTCATCACTTCTACCGAATCATAATCCGTCACGCCCTCGATCTTGCCATATACGGGAATTGTCATGACAGCCGAAAACAGCAGCAGGATGCAAAGGCTGAACAACAATGTTATCCTCAACATAATACACACCTCTTGCTAGCATACTTCTTACCCCAGTATTAAAGTTATGCCGCAATATCGCCGTATATTCTGTGAACTTGTCACTGTCCCGGAGTTCAGTATCTGATGACCCTGTCACTGTCTGCATATGCAAGTATCAGCGGTCTGGCAGCCGGGGCCGCTGTTGATGTCTCGTATGCTTCTTTCAGCATCTTCCCGGCTTCGGACAGCAGTTGACGTGATGAGGTGTGAAGCTCTGCTATGATCATGCCTTTTTTGATATAATCACCGGTTTTTTTGTGCAGTATTATCCCGGCACTGTGGTCCAGAGATCCGTCCTTCGTTTCGCGACCGGCTCCTAGCAGCATCGACGCTTTGCCGACAAGCTCCGACCGCATGGATGATATGTAGCCTTCAAATGGCGCTGTTACATAATCTATGACTGCAGCTTTCCGCATCGCCTTCTCATCCCATGGTTCATATACAGAACCTTGTCTTGCCGCGAGCTCGCCGAACTTTTTCAGTGCACTGCCATCAATAATGCTGTTTCTCACAAGCTCCCTGCATGTCCCGATATCACCTTTGCCACCGAGCTCCAGCATCCTTGAAGCAAGTTCGAAACACACAGTCCTCAAATCCTCCGGCCCTTTCCCTTTCAGCACTTCTATGGCTTCCTTAACTTCCAGGGCATTGCCGATGCAGTTGCCAAGTGGTGTGTCCATATCTGTAACGACAGCCACAGTTTTCTTTCCGGTCAGTTCTCCTATTGACACCATTTCCCTGGCCAATTCTATGGAATCCTCCAGTGTTTTCATGAATGCACCGCTGCCCGTCTTCACATCCAGCATTATCCTGTCAGCCCCGGATGCCAGTTTTTTGCTCATGACACTGCTGGCTATGAGCGGTATGCTGTTGACCGTGGCTGTCACATCTCTGAGCGCATAGAGTATTTTATCCGCCGGAGCAAGGTCGCCGGTCTGCCCTGATATGGCTATTCCTATTTCTTTTACATTGTCTATGAATTCTTCTCTTGTAAGAGAAGTCCTGAATCCTTCCATCGATTCCAGTTTGTCTATGGTTCCGCCGGTATGACCCAATCCCCTTCCTGACATTTTGGCTACAGGCACACCACATGCAGCCACGATGGGGCCGATAACAAGTGTCGTCTTGTCACCGACACCTCCTGTGCTGTGCTTGTCTACTTTAACTCCAGGGATCGCTGACAGATCTATGCAGTCTCCCGACTTTGTCATTGCAACTGTCAGATCGGCTGTTTCTCTTGAGTTGAGGCCTCTTATGAAAATTGCCATCAGAAGTGCGGAAGCCTGATATTCGAATATGCTTCCATTGCATAACCCTTCTATAAAGTGATTTATTTCTTCCGTGGAAAGTTCTTTCCCATCCCTTTTCTTCTCTATTATATTTATTATGTTCATAAACTCACCTTTAAATGGTATTGTTTTACCGTGGACTTCACCCTGAAGGATCATTGCCTTGCTATATCACCGTAAAAGCTCACAGCATCGAATTCTCCGCCGGTCCCAAGGTATTCTGCAGTTGTCTGGGCCAGATCAGAGAATGTTTTTCGTGTACCGAGATTTACCCCTATCCTGATTTCCTTTCCATAAATCAGCAGCGGTACGTATTCCCGGGAATGATCCGTGCTCACCGTCGTTGGGTCACAGCCATGATCAGCGGTGATGAAAAGTATATCCTGTCTGGCCATAGCATCTATGATTTCAGGTACCCGGCCATCGAATTCCTCTAATGCCCGTGCATACCCCTCCGGATCATTCCTGTGACCATAATACATGTCAAAATCCACAAGATTTGCAAATATGAGTCCGCTGAACCTTTCTTTGATAAATCCTATGGTTTTGTCCACACCCTCCATATTGTCCTTTACGTGGATCGACTGTGTAATGCCCCTTCCGGCAAAAATATCGTCTATCTTCCCTACTGCCTTTACTTCAAGCCCTGCTTCCTTCACATGATCTAGCAGTGTTTTTTCAGGTGGTTCCAGAGAAAAATCACGTCTGTTGGCAGTCCTTGTGTAGTTTCCGTCACTGCCCGTAAAAGGCCTTGCTATCACCCGGCCTACAGCATGTTCACCAGTGAGTATCTCCCTGGCCGTCCTGCAGATTTCATACAGACGTTGGACAGGTATGACATCTTCGTGTGCAGCTATCTGAAAAACACTGTCCGCCGAGGTATATATGATTGGATATCCCGTCTTGACATGCTGTTGTCCTAACTCCTTTATTATCACTGTTCCTGATGCCGGGTAATTTCCCAGAGTTTTTGTCCCTATGGCTTTTTCGAACCTTTCTACCAGGTCGCCGGGAAAGCCCTCGGGGTATACTGGGAACGGTTTTCTGAGTGTAATCCCTGCAAGCTCCCAGTGACCTGTCGTAGTGTCTTTACCAACGGACCGTTCGGCCATTTTCCCGAAGCATCCAAGAGGTTCTTCGGCAGCTTTGAATCCGACTATGCCGTCGATATTGCCCAGTCCAAGTTTCTCAAGATTCGGAAGCGAAAACCCGGGTACCGCAGCAGCGATATTGCCCAGTGTATTGCTGCCCTCGTCCCCATACTCTGCTGCATCCGGCAGTTCACCGATCCCGGCGCTGTCCAGTACTATAATGATGACTCTTTTCATACCATTCCCTTTCGTCCCGGCAGTACAAAATCCACCGGCTCCCATACTTTATATACTATATATACAAATTGTACCACATAATTTTATTTTGTATAACTTTAAACAATAGTCCTGATG
>DGEE01000142.1:0-7075 GCA_002385815.1 Hungateiclostridiaceae bacterium UBA3934 | reverse complement strand
TATCTTCTCCAAAACAAAAAACCTGCCGTAGCAGGTTTGATCCGGTATATTGAGTTTTCATGCTCTTGGATGCGTCTTCTTGTATATTTCTTTTAGCCTGTTCCTGGCTATCTGGGCATATATCTGAGTAGAAGAAATATCTGAATGCCCCAGCATTTCCTGTATCGATCTCAGATCCGCACCATTTTCCAGCAGATGGGCTGCAAATGAGTGACGCAGCGTGTGCGGCGTTATGTCCTTGTTTATTTTCGCCTGGTTCTTGTATTGCTTTATGATCTTCCAGAAACCCTGTCTCGTGAGCCTGCTTCCATTGATATTGACAAAGAGCGCTTTTTCATCCTCGCTCTGTACCAGCAAAGGTCTCGATTTGCTCAAGTAATCCTTCAATGCATTGATTGCCATGGAGCCTATTGGTATCATTCTTTCCCTTGCACCCTTGCAGCATCGGATATAAGCCATTTCCAGATCCACATCTTCGAGATCGAGCTGTATCAGTTCAGACACTCTGATGCCGGTAGCATATAACAGCTCAAGCATCGCTTTATCCCTGTAGCCCTTCAGGTCCACACACTGCGGCTGTTCCAGCAGCAGTTCCACTTCCTCCGGAGACAATATCTGGGGCAGCTTCTTCTCGACTTTAGGCGATTCCAGTTCCGCAGTAGGATCATGGTCGATCAGTTTGTTTTTTGCTATGTACTGATAGAAGGATCTGATCGAAGCCAGATTTCGCGATATCGTTGAAGTTGCCCGCCCTTTCTTTTGCAGGTAGAGCAGATATGCAATGACTGTAGTCTTGTTCGTATTGGCTATATTCTGCAGATTGATCTCCTGCAAATAGGAGAAATACTGCTCGATATCTCTCCGATAAGATTGCAGCGTGTTCATCGACAGTCGTTTATCCTTTTCGAGAAAATCAACAAACTCTTGTACCAAAGCTTCCATCCATACTACCCCTTTATATTTAATTGTATAACTACCATTTTCATTTATTGATTGTAATATATTTCATCGCCTAAAGGAAGAAATTTTTGCTATTACATAGAATTCCTTACTAATTACGCAATAAATATTCTATACCATATTCCTGATTTTGCAATGAATATTTGTTTATGTAAATATTATATACTGAATATTTCTATATTATACTTTATTTTCTGATTTTCTTATCAAAGCATATGTTCTTCCCGCCTCATATTGTCACCAACGGGGCTATCATACGGATCAGCACCGGTGTTACATAGGCATCGATTATTACCCCGATTACTGTTATGCATGTGAATAATAAAGATGTAAGGCAATATGACAGGAAAGCTGATTTTAATCCCGGATTCTGCTGATCCTGTGCTGTTTTATTCTTCGCCAGCCGCATCGAAAAATTTATTCCGTTGACACCTATTCCTATCAGACATGGTATTATGATTATTTCCTTGGGAAATAAAGCAAAACCCGCCAACAGTATCCCTTCCATTCCCAGCGCATTTATTATGAACCCGGAGGTAAAGCCGGTTACAAAACCTCTGACACTCATGACCAGAAATATGAAAGGGATCCCTATGATCGTTACTCCAAGGACCCAGAGCAAAGCTATCAGCTTAAAATTTTCGACCAGCCCCATGGAAAAGAGTTCAGCACCGTTGACATTCTGGTTATGGAACAGTTGCAGAAAGCCTTGCAGATAATTGGAGAGTTCATCTCTTTGCATTGCACTTAATCCATTTACAGTAAAAGCTCCAACAATGACCCCGAATATGAATGCCAGCAGCAGGAAAAAGCAGTTGCTGTGGTTTGAGGCAATATGTTCCCTGACAATGTTGCGAAGCTTTTTGATCATAACTGTCCCTTCAGTAAATAAAATTTACAATATCATCATATGCAGATGATATTGTAAACTATTCCTTCCGAGGACACACATTATGATTATTTATACGGGATATCGATTTTACCGCTTATTATCCTGTCGGCAAGTAAAATACCGATCATGCTTTTTGCGTCTGTGATCTTCCCTTTCAGCACCATATCAATCAGCTCAGCAACGGAGTATTTCTCTGTCGTAATGAATTCGTCTTCGTCTGCGCAGCTGTCTCCTTCCTTCAGACCTGTCGCTGCGAAAAGGTGTATCACCTCGTCTGAAAATCCGGGCGTACTGTGGAGACTAACCAGGAAGGTCAGTTTTTCTGCAGTCAGACCTGTTTCCTCTTTCAATTCCCTGCCGGCGCATATGACCGGATCTTCTCCGGCGTCCAGTTTACCTGCTGGTATTTCCAGTGAAACCGCGTCGAGAGGCTTCCTGAATTGCCTCACCATATAGATCTCGCCTTTTTCATTCAGAGGTATCACTGCTGCAGCCCCGGGATGTCTGACTATATCACGTGTCGCTTCCCTTCCGTCCGGCAGTGTGACTGTTAAAAGATCGACATCTATTATATTTCCCCTGTATATTTCTTTTTCTGATACTGTCTTTTCGTAATAATTCATTCACCCGTCTCCCCTTTTTCCTTATCCGGTGTGTTTTTCTTTATCTCATTGACTGCCAGTTTATCGCACCTGTTGTTGTATTCATTATCGCTGTGGCCTTTTACTTTTATCCATGTGATGTCATGGGTCTTTGCCAACTCGTCCAACTGCTCCCAGAGATCTTTGTTTTTTACCTCTTCCTTGTTGCTTTTGCGCCATCCGTTCAGCTTCCAGCCAGTTATCCAGCTATTGTTGAAAGCATCCACAAGGTATGAGCTGTCCGAATAAAGTTCGACCGAGCATGGGTATTTCAGAGCCTTCAATCCTTCTATGGCGGCAGTAAGCTCCATTCTGTTGTTGGTAGTATCAGGATCGTAACCGGATATCTCCTTTTCATGTTCCCCATACAACAGGATAGCCGCCCAGCCGCCTCTGCCCGGATTGCCTGAACATGCTCCGTCAGTGTATATCTTTACCTTCTTACCTTTATCTGTCATATCCTTTACCTGCTTTCAAAACTACTGCTGATTTCAACAGCTCTCTTTGTACAGGCCTTCATCGCACTCATTATCGCATGCCTGAGTCCGCATTTTTCAAGCGCCTTTACAGCCTCTATCGAAGTGCCTCCGGGCGAGCAGACCTGGTCTTTCAACTCGGCCGGATGCAGACCTGTTTCCAGCACCATTTTTGCAGAACCGAGCACACTCTGTGCTGCCAGCCTGTACGCTGTTTTTCTGGGTATGCCCTGCTGCACCGCTCCGTCAGCCATAGCTTCTATCATCATAAAAACATAGGCCGGACTGCTGCCTGTGAGAGCGATGACTTCGTTCATAAGTCTCTCTTCCAGTACTTCAACTTGTCCCGAGCCTCTGAAGAGGTTCTTCACGGTCTCTTTTTCCTCTTCACTGGTATGTTCGCCAAAGCTGATCACTGTCATTCCTTCACCAGCCATCAGCGGAAGATTGGGCATAGTCCTGACTATCTTCCTGCTCTGACCAAGGTGCTGTGCCAGCATGTCGATACTTATACCCGCTGCTATGGAAACAAGCACTTTCCTGTCTGTAAAACTCTCCTTGACTTCCTGGAGTACCTGCGGGACTGCTGCAGGTTTGACTGCCAGTATGACGTAATCACTCATCCCCACGAGTTCCACGTTGCCGGAACAGGCCCTGACACCTGTATCGTTTGTCAGTGCTTCCATTTTGGCTGTATCAGGATCAAATATGTATATATTCTCAGGACCTGTCAAACCTGACCGCAAAATGCCTCTGAGGATCGACGCACCCATATTGCCGGTACCTATAAATCCTATTCTGCTTGCCATATCCATCCCCCAATCCGTAATATGTCCGTATGATCTGCATATCTTCAGACTGATTTTATGTCGAATCCATACATCACTTTGTATATAATAGCATACGGCTTGAAGTAATTTCCACTGTTAATTTGATTTATACCATTGACACAGGTCCGAGATATATTGTAGAATATAGAAGTCCATCCGAAGAATCGGTATGGACGTTTGAGTTACACTAAATGTAGGGGAGTAGCTCAATTGGCAGAGTAGCGGTCTCCAAAACCGTCGGCTGCAGGTTCGAGTCCTGTCTCCCCTGCCAGATTAATCGAGCTAGATCGATACAACAATAGCCAGTCCTTCAGGGCTGGCTATTGTTGTATCAAAAGACTAAAGCAGACTCTACTGCCCTATCCCGATCCCGTTTTGCGGGTCCTTGCCGGCATATGCAGCTTCCCCTGATGATTTCCTGTCGCTCCTGGCAGCTTTCGCTGTTTCGTCAGCGGCATCTGCTCCGGCTTCTATCGCTTCACCGCTATCCTGTGCCTCAGTCCTGGTTTTCTTCTTTCTGATGAGCAATGAATCGAGCCATCCCTTCTTATGCTTCAGGGATATATAGCCAATGACCGACACCACCAAAGCTCCGACGGCGTCGAAGATCAGATCCTTCATAGTATTCACCAGGGCGTCTCTTCCGACCAGCAGCGTACCATCCTCCAGTGCGTATTTCTGCATATTCAGTCCCAGCAGGCCGTCGAAAGCAAACTCGTATAACTCCCATAACACGCCCAGCATGATGGCAAAGCAAAAAGCGAAAAGTGAAACGAACAAAGGGCTGAGATAAACAGGGATCCGTTCTTCATCATTTAGTAATGATACGAATGAGAATCCCAAAGCACCCAGCATGCCGCCGCTGACTGCATGCAACAGTACATCCCAGTGTTTGAACTGATAAAAGAACGCCCTCACTTCACCGAGATATATCGCACAGAACAGGAAAATAACGAATATAATGTACATCGTACTCGGTATCGTGACACTGAATTTCTTCGATATAAAGCCCGGAAGAAACATGATAAGGACTCCTGCGGTACATTGCAGCAGCATAAGTATATATTCGCTTTCAGGGCGTTCACCTGCTGCCGCTTTGCCACCCGGGACCATGATGATCCTTACCGTGATATATATGATAGATAGTACAAGAGAACTGAATACGATTATTGTTATGATTCTTGATAATCTGGATTCTTTCACTATTGCATCCCCCTTTACTGATTAGAGTTCTCTCTGCACCTGCGAATAGTGTTGGGATACAGCAATGTATTTGTTTGTGTGTCCGGGCTCACACTCAGCCATTATCCACTTCGAAGCTGCCTGCCTTTATCTTCCCGTCATCGGTGAAATCAATTATTTCGCATCGCTTCAACACTGGCTTGAAATCACTGTCGATCCTGTAATACAAGTCTATCTCTGCTATCATATTCACTGTTGCCATCCCGAATACCGGCAAAGGCACTTTTATTTCCACGGTACCTTCCTTTTTTACCAGTGCCAGCCTCGAATCCTCACTGATATCGACTGAAACAGGATCGATCCAGGTTCCTTCTGCATATTGCTGCATAATATCTTCAGGTGTCTCTCCCCACGTCAGTTCCTCGATCACAATGTCAGCGGAAAATCCATGGATCTGGTTGGTGACAGTCAGCAAATTGCTGCCCTTTACACTGGAAAACTCAAATTGGTCAATAAAATCTGCCAGTTCATTATCACTGGAAAATGAATGACCTTTATCTTTTGCAAAACTGTATATGAAATAGTTCGAATAGCTGAAAGATGCTCCATAGCCCGGAATTACGATAAATATGTCTTTAGCTCCGTCCGCATCCAGATCCTCGAATTCGACCCTGGTCAGTATCTCCGGAAAAGCGCCACCGGTTCTGCAAAAGACGATTTGCCTTTTAAAGTCCCTGCCGCTTATTAGAAGCCTGCCTTCCACCTGGTCCGTTCCGGTTTCCCAGGATGTCAGAACTGTCTTTACGATTTCGACCTGTTCATTGATACCATCATTGTCAAGGTCGATACTTGCGCTTTGCAGCAGTTCATAACCAGTACCGCCTTCAGCTTCCCGACGGCTGTCATTTTCATGTTCCTCAGCAACGGATGGATCATATTCGGATACCTTTTTGTCATCTCCCTCATCCTCCCCATCTGTACCCAGGCCAGTCTCAGATGGCGTTGCATCAATGTCAGGCATGTCAGATACGGTACCGTTTTCGTCATCAACGGACGCCGGTGCAGTCCCGTTTGTGCCGGTATCCTTTACTGCGCCGCATGCAACCGCAAAAAGGAATAGAAATAATATAACTGCTGCGAGAAATAACCGTCTGATAATAATACCCCCTGTCAAAAGACGCAGAACATCAGTATAGCAACGTGTTCAGACACATCTATAATAATGATACCATTAACGCAGCTTTAAGCCAATTATGATCTGAAAAATAATATATATACCGGCAGTGCGGTCATAACAAGGCAAAGCAGGATTATGAATACAAAGCCTGCTTTATTGTTGTTCCTCCAGTTCCACAATGCATAGCTGACTGTGTGTATCAGCGCATATGCCAGGACAGATATAATTGCGATCCATGTTAATACCGACATAACTTTCCTCCTGACAAATGTTGTTGGTACGATATGCAGTGTCAGGACAGGTGTGATATCATAAGCCCTATTAACAGGCCCGTGCGCCTGATACTGAACTTGACTTCCACGTTGAACTCACAGTTTTTATATTGTGAAATCCAGTCAAATTCCTTCCACTCATCCAATGTGAGAAAATGCTTCTTCATATATCTCCCGAAGCCGCATATATCAGCATCGAATTCATCTGTAGTCCTCTCAAGGACTGACATCACATTCTGCTTTATGATTTCTTTTGTCCTGTTTTCAATAATTTCAGGATATTTTTCATATTCCTGCATGCCTTGTATAGAGGTGAAATCGCCCTCAAGATCCAACTGCACAGTTATGAACGGCTTCCCATCCTTCATCTCAACGGTCGTCCTGGGCCTTTTTCTCTGGACCACGTTCATTACTACAACATTGTTACAGTCATACACATCCGGGACTGTCCAGTATGAATGATTGTATTTCCCGGTGACCATCTGAAAGCATACCGATTCGATACCGTTCAATGTACCGACCATCCGGTCTTGCTTAAATACGGCAGTGCCCATGGCGACATTCTTAAGGTCAGAAACCACCGGTACTTCGCCGGCTTCGTATTCTCCTTCATCTTTATATTGTTCGCCGAGTCCACTTATCATA
>DGEE01000093.1:16977-17435 GCA_002385815.1 Hungateiclostridiaceae bacterium UBA3934 | reverse complement strand
AAAAGGCAAAGCACTGCCATGACCGGAACTATGATTTTTTTGAAACAGTGCTCCTTCAAGCTGATTACCTCCATTCTTCACATGGTACTCTGCATATATCAGCGGAGTAAATGGCAAATCCGCAGGTTCCATGCGGCTGCATCACCTGATGCTGATATTTGCAGCATCGGAAAAGCCTGCAATATCCTTGTCGGTGTGCCGCAGTGCAGCACTATCCGCTGCATATATCCCCGGTGAGACGGCTTTGGCATAGTAAGTTAAGGCACGTATCTCGCTGGTATGTTCTTTGCTGTAATAGTATCCGAAGACTACCTTCTGACCTGTGACTTCATGAGGATAGTACCATAAGCCTGACATACCTGCATTTTCATGACGGGCATCTATATATCTGAAGCCAGCAGGCAGAATGTCCGTGATTTCATAATAGCCGTCAGGGGCGTTTTCACTGAACTTCAGAG
>DGEE01000093.1:8101-16871 GCA_002385815.1 Hungateiclostridiaceae bacterium UBA3934 | reverse complement strand
GCTTTGCTCACAGGTGCAGTGCAGGAACGGGCCGTCAATATATTGCCGGTGATATTGCTGAACTTTATGGCTGCAAGCTTGTCGGGAGTGAGCACGATCCGGAAGTACCCGCCCTTTTCCAGCTCTATACGCTTTTTCACGCCGTCCAGCTCGTAGGTGAAGCTGCTTACCAGCGAAGCTTCCTTGATGTAATTCGTTACGAATATCATCCTTTCCAGATTGACCAGGAGAGTGGATGTGGAATTCTGGCTGATATAGTTGAAAAGCTTCATCTTCTCCGGAGCGTTTGTTTTCATTGCTATCAGCGTGCATAATGCGGTGGCTTCGATAGTGTCGTCCCTTGTACCTGCGTCGACCCATGCAAATGTCCCGGTCACGGTGCCTGTTGTTTTCATCGCTTCGTTGTATATTTCCAGTGCACCCTGGTGATCCCCTGCTTCGGCCAGTGCTGCACCCAGTATCAGCCTTGTCTTGAGGTCAGTGCCATCCTGTGCCAGCATCGACTTTATATCCAGCAGCACAGGCTCTCTGAGTGCGGCAAGACCCCAGTATGCATAGAGGACATCCTCAGCAGCAGTCTTTTCGTCATCGATAAGGTTGTAGAAATAATAGGCGAGTGCGCCCTTATCTACGCTGTCTGCTGCAAGTGAGCACATCTGAGCAGATATTTTGGGATTGCTGCTGTCGTAGGTGAGCAGTGCGAGACCTCCATCATCTGTCTGGTATCTGGTCAGATCGAACTCCTCATCGATGTATAACTCCTCATTGAAATAGTTCTGAAGCAGTTTGCCGGATATTTTCCTTGCCAGCACCTGATCGATCCTGGAGCCCCAGCTCCAATAAAGTGTACGGAGCTCATTGTACAGGACTGAAGAGTCTTCATTGTAGAAAGTCAGAGTGGTCAGTCCTTTTACACCGTTTGCCATGGACACTCCTTCTGTCAGCGGTATTATATCGGTGACCGATGTTTCCAGAAGACTGTCGGTCACTCTGAATGTCCTCTCCATGGCATCTCTCAGACTGCCGGAAGTGCCTTCGATCCTGACCGTATATTCCCCTTTGGCCAGTGTACCCAGTTGGATTTCGCTGTGTAAATTTGCCTTGCCTTTTGCGGTATATGTGGATGAGGTTCCGGCTGCATCCGTGACGGTGACTGTGAAATCGACGTCTGCACCTTCAGCGAGCTCTTCACCGTTTGCTCTTACAAGTATAGACGGGGCATCCCCGGTGATGAAGTTCCTGTTGAATATGGAATCCACGAAGAAGGGGAGCTTTGAGTTTATATTGATTACAGAAGTACCGGCCTCGAGCTCATTTGTAACAGCCTGACATGTCACTCTCCATGACGTCAGATTGTCCGGCATCCTGAAAGCTGCTTCGGCTCTGCCGCTGGCATCTGTGGAAATAGTAAGGAACACTGCGGTGTCCTTAAAGTCTTTGCGGATCATGTCGCCGCCGCCTTCGCCGCCGCCTTCAGCCATGGGAGGACCGAAATCTTCTACAGGCTCATAGGACAGGTACTCAGACAGCAGTCCTGACCAGATATTCATGCCATATAATGATCCCAGTGTATCCACATATTGGTCGTAAAGGGCAAAGAATGCTTCATCCACTGTGCTTATATTGACCTCTGCGCTGACGGGATTTCCATCCCCGTCCTTTACTTCGATGGTAAGCTTTACTTCTTCACCTGGCCGGTAGCTTGGTTTATCCGGCGTTACGGCTATGTTCAGCTTTTTTTCGCCGTAGTCATATCTGTATTGATTGATGCCCGCGTCGTAGATCCCGGAACCGTCGAAGCACAGGGCTTTGACATACACATTTGGTATCAGCTCCCTGTCAAATGCGAATTCATATACTGGATTTCCGGAGACCCTGTAGTCCATTATGCCGTTTTGCATACGTATGAAGAGGTATCTCCTGTCGCCGGTCGGATTTGTCTGATCTCTGTTGTACCTGACTTCTGCCCTTACGGTTTCTCCTGTCCTGTACTGTCTGATAACATCATTTTGTGACAGTGAATAGGTGCTGCTGTTGTATGGATCATATCCATCCCAGTTGTAGATATATATTGTTTCAAAAATGGAGCGGCCGGCGGAATCGGCTGCATACACTTCGATGGTGTAGTGTTTGTCTTTGTCCGCTGTGTATTTCAACTCATATTTTCCATTTACAGTATTGAAATTGAATTCCTCAATCAGGTCATGGACCAGATCGTACTCATAGATATCGCGTCTGACTTTGTTGATGTGGTCATAATAATCTCCGGTCTTTCTTTTCTCGTAGTACCGCTCATATAGCTTCACCCTTACAGGAATGTCGACACTTGCCCCCCTGTAATCGTCAGGGGACAGATAGCTGTAGCTTTCATTGTCCAGATCGGACAGATCGATCCTGCTGGTGGTTAAGGATACAGTGCCAATGCCGTTTTCAGTCTTTGTTTCCACCTCGACCATGGTATCCTTCGGAAAAACGTTGATATACTGGTATTCTACCGTTTGTTGCTCCTCCGCTTCACCGTTTCTCAGACTCAATACCATCCTGACAGGGTCCCATCCTTCTTCCTGCGCCTGCGGTTTAAGGGTCAGGTGTGATTTTCCGCGGATGTCGCTTGTCAGAGAGCCATAGCTGGTATCATAATGTGAAAGCCTTTTTGTGTAATCCACCCTGAGTCCCGGAGCAGGAGTCCCTTCAAAGAAAGATGCTGTTATATCGAAGTCCACTGTTTCCCATGCGAATATATTCCTGCGGTCGGGCTTTGCTTCGATGATGTATGTCGGTTTGGTGTACTCCGATATCTGCAGGTAGCGTGTGGCCATGACCTTGTCGCCGATCCTGAGACGGACTTCGTATGAGCCGGGATTGTAATTGGAGGTCTTAAGGCTCCCGGTGAATGTGCCGTCGGGCGACAGAGTGACATTCTGCGATTCAAGTACGGATAAGCTGTCACCATCCGGAGCATACCATCCGTACCGGATCAGCTCAAGCACGGCTTCATTGCTCATGCTGCTGCCATCCCTGGGCTTGATGATGCCCCATACATTTATAGTATCCTGGGGCAGATACATGCCTCTGTCCAGATACATGTAAGTCCAGTAGTTGTTCGTGACATCATTACCGTGGTATGAGTACCAGGTGACAGTCGATGTATAGTTCGGTACACAAGCTGCAAATGGGAGGGAGGATCCTGTCTTTATCATGAAAAAGTGCATCGGTGCGTCACCGGGATCACCGTGCGCATCAAGCACTGCCAGACCGTTGCTGTCAGTGCTGGCCGAGCTGCCGTCGTCATAGATGACAGAAGCGCCGGATATCGGCTGTCCGGTGACTGTATCATTGAGCCATGCCAGATACTTGTCATTTGTAGTCATTATATATACCGAGGTCTTGTTTATCTGGACCCGCGCATAATAGTCATATCCGTCGATATCGGTTTTGACCAGATAATAGCCTTCAGGGAGTGAGGAGGGAAGGAGCAGGAATAATTTGGACCAGTAGGAGTCAGTGTACTTTACGATGGTTGCCGTCGCCGAGGCTGCTTTTTTCAGTGAAGCTGTATCGACGCTTCCATCATTTTTGCTGACAGCCCAGTATGGTCTCGAATAGACTTTTTTCAAATCGGTCATAAATGCGGCTTCATCAGGATAGCTGTATATTTCAACAGGAACCTCGCTGCCGGCCATGTCATCGTGTGTGTAAATACTCAGCGCGGGTACGGTCTGGGGAGTGAAATTGTATACCTGGTCTGAGAAGGAGAAATATTTCCTGGACACTGTGGGAAGCTCTGTCTGGAAAGAGAAGACAAAATCACTCTGAAGCGTTTCATCACTGCCTTCCACACCGATGTCCTTCTTTATTCTCACAGTGTAAACCGTGTCCTGTTCAAGTGATTCAGGCACGAATATCAGCGTTTTTTTGTTCCATTCGAAACGACCCCTGACTTCAGGTGTTATCTCGAAATACTTCTCCGGATCTTTTACGCCGTCATGGCTGAAAGTGATTTCTATACCTGTATTGACAGGCACATACGTTGATTGGTCGCGGGGCAATGTCCTGAGCACGTTGAACTGTTTCTTTGTCTGGAAAGCCCAGGACCTTTTGGCGCCATTGTCCCTGTCATTCAGCGTGATGTTGTATATTTTATTGCTTTGCAGAGGTTTGTCGAATTCCAGGCTGAATTCCTTTCCGGACACCTGCTTTATGCTGAAGCTTTGATCCGGTTCAACGCTCAGCGACGAGAATACTGCCGATTCATCAGTATCCCTGCTGAACAGGAGCCTGAATGCTGATGTGGTGCTGACACCCAGACTGTCCTGATCCGTAGCCGCTATTTCAACAGCCGTATCCAACAGTCCCGCGGTCCGTACGGCACCACCTGTTCCGTCATTTGGTGTGTTTGTACCTGCGCCTGCATTTCCAGTCGCGGCATCGATGCTTTTGCCTTTGCCGCTGAACACACCTGTCAGCGAAGCTGTGATCACTGCAGCTATAAGCAGAAGCATGGCTGCCGCTATGATCACTGCTGTTTTATTGCGAAGCAGGTCCCTGAATTTACTCATACCTCTCAACCTTACCTTTCACTCGGCATATGCCGGTAATAAACAGTAAAACTGCTGCCACTATGTATCTTAATATATAGACGTGGCAGCAGATGGATTTGTTTCAAAACATTATATGTTTTCTGCACTGCAATAATGCTTATACCGGCTTCCAACCAGATTTGAAGTCTTATATAATCATAGTACAGGAAGTGCTAATATATATAGTGAATCGAACCGTTTTGCGGGATGAAGCTTACCATGCGCGATTCGCAAACTGCATGGTCGCTTATGAAAAGTGTTCCCATACTTGTCGAAGTATACTATACATGGGGTGATGGTTTTGATAAATATCGTTCCTCCCGGGGGCGTGGCTAAAATAATTGAAACGCTTGGTGTGCACGGCTATGAGGCATATGCGGCAGGCGGCTGTATCCGTGATGCCGTCATGGGCAGGGAGCCGAAGGATTGGGATATCGCGACCGATGCTCATCCCGCGGAGGTCAGAAGGCTTTTTGAAAAAACTGTGGACACAGGGATAAAGCATGGCACCGTCACGGTTGTGCTGGACAATAAGAATTATGAAGTGACTACATTCCGCATAGACGGCAGATACACTGATGGCAGGCATCCTGACAGGGTGGAGTTCACCTCGGGGATCGGGGAGGACCTGCGCAGGAGGGATTTTACGATAAATGCGATGGCCTGGAATCCCCAAAAAGGTATCATCGATCCCTTCGGCGGCATGAGAGACATTTCCCGCAGGATCATACGGACCGTAGGCAGCCCCTCGGACAGGTTCGGGGAGGATGCCCTGCGCATGCTGAGGGCCGTGCGGTTCGCTTCCGTACTCGGATTTGAGATCGAAACAGATACCCTTGAAGGGATCAGGCAAAACAGCAGCCTGATATCCTGGATCAGTGCCGAAAGGATCAGGGAGGAACTGACGGCTGTTTTGGTTTCAGATGACCCGATGAAATTCATGCTTCTCAGCGATACCGGGCTGCTCAGGCATATAATGCCGGAATTGGATGCCTGCTCCAGCTGCGGTGGACGCGGTGCTGGTCCTGGTGGCGATCATGCCTGTACCGGGGAGCACCTTCTGCATTCTGTTGCGGCTGTGGGAAAGGACAGGTGTCTGCGGTGGGCTATGCTGCTGCATGATGCCGGGAGATGCTCGGGTAGCGGCTGTGAAGGAACAGCAGATATCATACTGAGGCGGCTTAAGTTTGACAACAAAAGCAGGAACAGGATCCTGCGGATCATAAAATATCTTGACATGAGAATAGAGCCTGAACGGCCTGCTGTGGCCAGAGCTGTGCTTAAAGCAGGAACAGATGTGTTTGCGGATCTTCTGAAAGCCAAAAGAGCACATCTGACAGCAGTAAAGAAGCACGGCGGCCGAGATGACCCTGCGCAGCAGCAGGATCAGCCAGATACGGGAAGGGATTCGGCGGGAGCTCCTTATCATGGGAGAGACTTCCGGAAAACCGCAAATGGTCTGTGTCAGTTGGAAAGCGTGGAGGCCATCTTCAGATTTTTGCTGGAGAACGGATACTGTCTGAGTCTGAAGGATCTGGATATAGACGGCAATGACTTGAAACGACTGGGTTTCAGTGGTGTGGAAATTGGGAAGGCACTGGATCATCTGCTGGAAAGGGTCATAGATGAACCGGAACTCAATGAAAAAGAAATACTGGAAAAGCTGGCACTGGAATATATGCTTGATCAGGCAAGCATAAGTAACGATCCGGCAACATGAACAAACAAAGTATAAAAAGGGCTACCGTTACCAGCAGCCCTGTGTATATCTGTATGTCAGTGCTGTTTTACAGCTTTCAGCCTGCTGAGACTCCAAGCTTTTCAAAGACTCTCCTGAAGGCTTCAAGTGTATAATCCAGCTGATCCTGTGTATGAGTGGCTGTGTAGCTGGTCCTGATCCTGCACAGACCTGGCTTTACTGCAGGTGACAATACAGGATTCACATAAACTCCTTCCTCTCGCAGCATTTTGGTAACAATGAGAGTGGGTTCGTTCTCATATGTCATTACCGGCACGATGGGAGTGATCTCGCTGTTGGCTTCATATATGGGTATACCCAGCTTTCTGAAGCCCTGTCTCATATAACTGGATATGTCTTTGAGCTTTTTGATCCTTTCAGGTTCATCATTTATTATTTCCAGTGCAGCAATGGCAGCGGCCGCGTTTGCCGGCGGTATGGAAGCTGAGAATATGAACGGTCTGGAATTATGCTTGATATAATCTATGACATCCTGCTTGCCTGCCACAAAACCACCAAGGCTTGCCAGCGATTTGCTGAAGGTGCTCATTATCAAATCCACTTCATCCTCCAACCCGAAGTGTTCGGCTGTGCCTCTTCCATGCTCGCCCAGTACTCCGAAAGAATGAGCGTCATCGACCATGACCCTTGCGCCGTACTTCTTTGCCAGCTTCACTATGGACGGCAGATCTGCAATGTCGCCCTCCATACTGAATATGCCGTCGACTACGATGAGTTTGCCATATTTGTCATCTATTTTGGATAAAAGCCTTTCCAGATCATCCATGTTGTTGTGCTCGAACTTGAGGGTCTTTGCAAAGCTGAGCCTGCATGCATCGACTATACTGGCATGGTTCTCACTGTCGCACAGGATGTAATCGTTTCTTCCTGCAATGGCTGTTATGATGCCCAGATTTGTCTGGAAACCTGTGCTGAATGTGAGCGCTGCTTCTTTATTCACAAATTCAGCCAGTTTTTTCTCCAACTCGAGGTGAAGAGTCAATGTGCCATTGAGGAACCTCGAGCCTGAACAGCCCGAACCGAACTCCCTGACTGCTTCAATGGCAGCCTCCTTGACCCTTGGATCTGAAGTCAGGCCCAGGTAGTTGTTGGAGCCTACCATTACAGTTCTTTTACCTTCTATGATAACTTCGGTGTCCTGACCCGTTTCAAGAGCGTGAAAATACGGGTAAAGACCGGCTGCCAGCACTTCTTTGTAATCGGTGTAGCTAAAGCATTTTTCAAAGATATCCATAGCTAAATAACCTCTCCTTTATGATTTGTGTATCATAAGTAATAATTCCGGGCTTTGCTTCAACCATTTTACCACATAATATACAATAAGTATATATTACGGATGAATCTATTTATTACAGTAATGGACAAATGTGTGTAATACAGACAGGCCGTGCAGAACAGCACGGTTTTATTCAATATGCCGCCAGGTTATGGTATAATTATTTAGCGGAAATAACGGCAGTTCATTGAATGGAGGAGACCGAGATGAAAAAGCACTATGGGAATATCGTACTGGTCACCGGGGCATCTTCCGGCATAGGGAAGAGCTGTGCAGAATATCTCGCGGCCATGGGTTACAGGGTCTATGGCACATCAAGAAAGGCACAGGAGCCTTCAGAACAGGGCATGAATGAAGCTGCAGACGGGAATGGAAATGCACAGGAGAACAGGACCGGGGACAGGGACCGGCAGGGAAGCGTAACGATGATCCGCATGGACGTGTGCAGCGAAGCATCCGTCAAAGCTGCCATTGATTACATCATCGCTCGTGAAGGCGAAATTGGCATCGTTGTGAACAATGCAGGCATGGGTATTGCCGGCTCTGTAGAGGACACTTCTCCGGAGGAAGCGTTTTTGCAGTTCGACACGAATTTCTTCGGGGTACACAGGGTGACAAGACAGGTGCTCCCCCATATGAGGAAGAATGGCAGAGGCCTGATAATAAATATTTCCTCAGTAGGTGCTTTATTTCCCATACCTTATCAATCCATGTATGTTGCATCCAAAGCGGCTGTAGAAGTCATGAGCGGGTCACTCCGCAATGAACTCAGGAATTTCGGCATCAGAGTCTGTGTGGTGGAGCCCGGAGATACAAAAACCGGCTTCACAGGCAATCGGCTGTTCGTGAAGGAAGGCGGCGAGGATTCGGCATATCACCTGCATAGCAGGAAATCCATAGCGGTGATGGAAAAAGACGAGTTGAACGGCCCTGATCCCATAGTAGTGGCAAAGGCGGTGGCCAGGGCTATAAAGCGGAAGAATCCGCCAGCCTGCATAACTGTCGGGATGGGCTACAAGGCGCTCGTTTTTCTGAAGAGGCTTGTTCCCAGATCCTTTGAGTCTTTTGTTGTTGCGAAAATGTACAAATGCTGAATCAGGGCATCCGGTTTTTCTACCGCAGCAGCGGATTATAATGTCGTTCCATTGTTCCTGT
>DGEE01000093.1:0-7873 GCA_002385815.1 Hungateiclostridiaceae bacterium UBA3934 | reverse complement strand
TAGTCCATGATCCATTCAGAGCAGTACTGAGGATCCGACTGGTGGAGACCTGCTCCCAGATCTCTGAGCCAGCGCTGGTTGTAAACCTCGTGAGGGCCTATGGGCGGAGCTATTATTATGGGCAGTCCCAGGCCGCAGTAGAATGACATCTCAGATGGTTTGGTCCAGAGTATGTCAGTATCATGCAGCAGCTCGTTGAACTGACGGAAATACTCATTTTTGTCCTGGTTATACAGTATCCGGATGCCTTCTGACATAGTCAGGCCGTGTTTTGTTATCAGTTTCTCGAAATAGTCATTTACCTCTTTTCTGTGAGCGGCAACCAGGTTCAGTCTTACTTTGCCCTCCTTTATCATATTGGACAGGCTTTTTACTGCTCCGCCGGCTATCTCAGCCTGGGCTCCGGCACCTCCTACGGCATATGTTATGGTTATCGGTCCTGATCCCATGTCCGGATCCCAACTGTCACCAAGATAGGATCTCACTTCTTCTCCGTGTATTATTCGGAAGCGTTTCGTTGGATCGAGACGGATCAGTCTCCTGGCCAGATCCCTCTTGAGGATTTCCATGTTGGTCCCTATGTTTTCCATGGGGAGCGGGAATCCTGTCAGATAGATCCTTTCATCAGGTACGCCATACTCCTTGAGGCGTCTCATCGCGCTGCCGCAGGGGGCAAAGTATATTATCCTGCTCTCCTGGGGACGTTCCGCTACCCAGACACGGTTGATATCGGCATCACAGATTATGCAGTAGACTGGCAGGTCGGTGAGTTCTTCGGCAGCTATGGCGGCAGCATAGAAGGAAGTTACCACCGGCAGTCTTCTGGTGTTGAGTATTTCGCTTATTCCTCTTCCCATACCGCGTCTGATAAGTGTATATAAAGACCTGACCTGCAGCGACGGACCGGATTGATCGCGCCTGGGGTAATAGGGAGATATGTTTTGCAGTTTTTCAAGCAGACTGAAAAGATAAGGACCGATGAGCGGTATTTGCCTGGTCCTTGATAAGGTTTCATATGAGTTCCGGAATATCGTCCACTGCCTTTTTTCCTTTTTAAGGCTTTCATCCTCGCCGAAGAGCAGGACCCCGTTATAGGCCATGTCCCTCAGAGGGTAAGTGGCACGCTGGTGACCCAGACCCATGTTTGCTGACACGATCCATGCTTGCAGATCCATTCCGGTTCCTCCGTTACTAATTAAAATGTTATGCTTATATTTTACCAGATAATAACGGGGGATAACAGACTTATATTGAAGATATCACAGAAATAGCCGGGAAGCAGTCACCAGTTGTCATATTTGCAGCTGCTGCGGCGCGGCATCACGATCCAGGCTATGAAATAGGCAAGTAAACCGATGCCTTCAAGGAAGACAGCCAGGACCCACAGGATCCTTACGATAGTTGGATCGATCCCGAAATATTCGCCCAGACCGCCGCATACTCCTCCTATTTTTTTATTGGTGTTTGACAAGTATATCTTTCTGTCCATATCTGCATACTCCTTTTCATTATTTGCCGGTTTCTGTTTCTATATGAATGATACGAAAGGACTGTATGTGTGTCTGATATTATTCGGCTTCTGTGTGATCATCAGGCTAGCGGTCCTCCATCTGCGGGAAACCGGACGCCCTGCCTGTTTCCAATTAATCCTGCATGGTGCCGGGTCACCTGTCCGGGTTTCTGTATCTTGCCCTGTATGTCTGCTGAAATTTCTCTGACAATCCGGGTTTTGAACACCATAGCGGGGAATTTTAAGTAAAATATACTTATATGGCAAGTTGTGATAATATAATTGTATTGATAATAAATTCGAGGGAGCACATTTATTCATGAAGAGAACAGCGTGCACCTTTTTAGCTGCATTGATCCTGCTTACCTCCGTATCATGTGGTTTGCGGCGGGACAGCACCGGCGGCGATCCGGGCATCGAACAGAAAAGTGAAGTCCCCGGCGATTCTCCTGGCAGACAGGATGCAACTGGTGAGATGCCGGAAGGCACAGCTGGAGGGGACGTATCAGCGAGCCTGAAGATTTCCGGTATTTACCCGGCGAGGGACAATTATCTGAGCGATCCCAAATGGGGCTATATCGACAATGCAGGCATGTTTGTAATACAGCCGTCGTTTTCACAGGCTTTCAGATTCCAGAGCAACGGACTGGCTGTTGCCGGTATGGATGACCGGGTAGGGCTCATTGACCGCACTGGGAAATTTGTGACAGAACCGGTCTATTTATATATAAACGCATATAGCGAAGGACGCGCTGCCGCAGCCGATAAGGACGGGTATGTGGTGCTGGATGAGGAGGGCAGGGTCATATCCGATAAATATGGATATATCGGCAACTACAAAAGCGGCAGGGCTGTATATTATATAAAAACGGAAGCAGGAAAAGTACTTTACGGCTATCTCGATGAAAGCGGAAAACCGGTCATACAGCCAATTTACCTGTATGCGACGGATTTTGAGGGAAACAGGGCGATTGTAAAGCTGAGTGATGGCTTATATGCGGTGATTGACAGATCGGGCAAGGCTATAAAAACGATAGAATGCTGGGAAGTATCTGCATTTTCCAACGGGAAAGCAGCTTTCAGGGAAAGCTCTGATGGCAGATACGGATATATCGACAGCAACGGGAACGTAGTCATACAGCCGGCCTTCGCACATGCGGGCAGCTTTATGGATCACCGGGCAGTTGCATCCGTTTGGGGAGGCGGAAGAGAGATATATGGTCTGATCGATGAAAATGGCAAGTTCATCATATTGCCTCAGTATGACGAAATACTGATGCTGGGAGAGGACAGGGTGGCTCTGGGTATCCCCAGGGATCCCAACATTCCCTTTGCAGGCCTCAAGTATGCGCTGGCGGACACTGACGGCAATCTGATTACAGATTTCGTGTTCTTAAGCATCAGTCCTTTCAACAAGGGAACGGCTTCCGCTTCTGACGACATATCGACTTATTTTATCAACACTTTGGGCAAAAGGGTCGAAAATCTGCCCGTTCTGGAAGGGGCAGGTCAAATGGAGATACTGGATGGACTGGTACATGCCAATATCGATCAGAGGGCGTATTATTTAAACAAACAGGGTCAGACCATTTACAGGCCCGTATCCTGTGTCAGCACGGAAAGCGGGGTCAGAGTGTGTGAAGAGAAATACAGACCGAATGTGAATTATCTCGTGTATTATCCCGTATTGGGCAATATGGCTGATTTGAAGGTCGAGGCTGATATCAACGCCGAACTCAGGGAAATGTGGACGGATATTTCCACAACGTCGATCAAACCTTCCGATGTGCTTGATTACAATTATGAAAGCGGTTTTCAGGTGGTGTTCAGCCGCAAAGATCTGCTTGTACTGATGGAGCTGGGGTACAGTTTTCCTTTCGGTGCAGCCCACGGTATGCCTATTATGAACCATTTCCATATCGATACCCGGACCGGTGAGTTTTATGGACTTGGCGAACTGTTTATCAAGGGCAGCGATTATGTGGGGATTTTGACTGAGATAGTGAGAAAGCAGATAGAGGAACAGGCTGGAAACGAGGATGTGTATTATTTTCCTGACAGCTTTGACGGCATAGACAGTGACCAGCCGTTCTACATAACTGAACAGGGGCTGAATCTGTATTTCCTGCCTTATGAGATAGCCCCGTATGCAGCAGGTTTTCCCACATTTTTAGTCACGTTTGATGAAATATCAGACATAATCGACAAGGAGGGCAAATTCTGGAAATCATTCAATCGATGACAGCGGTCCGGAGGTTGGAAACCGGTGTGTCATCTACAGCACTGTATTCCATCAGAGGCCGGGAGGTGAAAGGATATGATCAGGGAGAGCTTTTTGAGATTCATATACCAGGCAGCAAGCATGCAGCGGTGGAACGATCACATAAGGCCGACCAAAGGCTTTACCGAGTTGGACAAGCAGGCACACAAGCTTTACTATGCCTATGTTTTGGGCAAGCTTGAGGAAGAGACCTGTCCCATTGACTGGATGAAGCTCATAGAAGGCTCTGTATTTGAGTTTTTCCAGAGGATACTGCTGACGGATATAAAGCCTGCTATTTTCCATGTTCTCATGGACAAGCACGGGGAACAGATCAACAGGCTTGTGATGGACAGGCTTTATGAACTTGGATTGGAGGATGTGAAACAGGGCTTCGGCAAGAGGATGGAAATGTATCTTTTCGATCCGGAGTACAGCCGCCATGAAAAAATGATCCTGAGCGCATCCCATTATTTCGTTACCCAATGGGAGTTCAATATCGTATATCAGCTGAGCAGAGGCTTTTACGGGATAGAAGATACGAAGAGGAACATGGAAAAGCAACGGGAGAAACACCAGGATCTGGACTGTGTGCGTAAACTGGTATTCAATCACAGCCTCATGGATTTCCTTAATCTGATCGGCCAGCTCAGATTCCAGCAAAGATGGGCCCAGACCCAGCGGATACCTGAGACTTCGGTTGCCGGTCACATGCTGATAGTGGCGTTGCTTTCCTATATACTTTCACTGGAGATAGGTGCATGTGAAAAACGCAGATACAATAACTTCTTTGCAGGTCTGTTCCACGATCTGCCCGAAGTCCTGACCAGAGATATCATTTCACCGGTCAAGAATTCCATAGAAGGGCTGAGCGAACTGATAAAAGCCATCGAGGAGGAACAGATGGAGCAGATGCTGCTTCCGCTGTTGCCCGGCGAGTGGAGACATGAGATGCGTTATTTCACCGATGATGAGTTTTCATGCAGGATCATCCTGGACGGCAGGACCATAAAGGTGAGCACCGAAAAAATAAATGAGCTTTATAATTTTGACAGATTTTCACCGGTGGACGGGAGCATAATCGAGTTCTGCGACAAATTTGCAGCATACATGGAAGCATATCTTTCGATCAAGCATGGGATCACATCGAAACACCTGATCGATGGACACAGTGACTTATATAGGAGATTTGCCCGGAAAAAGATAGCCGGGATCGATGTGGGAGTGATTTTTGACTACTTCAGGCTTGAATAACGTAACATTGTGATCTCCCGGAGGATTGACATGAACAAATACATGGGGTTCTATGAATTGAAGGCACTGAGTATCCCATCGGTGCCATGGAAGATTTTCACCAGCGATACCGTACTTGACGACAAATTGCTTTGGACTGTCAGGGTCGCCACTGCTGCAGGAGATGATCTGAACCTGCCCAGAGCAGTGGGGGTCGATTCTGAGGAAGCTCTCGTGAACGGCCGGAGATTTCTCCGGGAATATGGGAGAAAGGGCATTGTTTTATATTATCCATATTTTATTGCAGAAAAGAGCGGAGTCCTCGATATAAACAGCCAGAGACTTGTGATCGAAGCAGTGGACAGAGATCTGTGGAATCTTGTGACATATGGGAGGAAGGATGTGACCATGATCGTCCCGGCGGATAAAACAGGCGAAACGGACGATGCAGGCGGTCACAGCAATGGCAGCATCAAAAGCCCTGATGTCCCGGGTAAAGGTGTATCCTTTGGAAGTATGCAGATAACAGGCAACAGCGGATTTCTGACACCTGAAGAAATCAGGGAACTGATGCGATACAGTGCTGTTATCCGCGGGAGGTTCAGGGAAGAGATCAGCGGAGGCGCTTCTGTCCTTGCGGAATGGAGCTACGCATACAACACTGATATACACAGGAGGCCAATAGGAGACAGGTATCTCGTGTTCTATGAACTGAGGGAACTTCCCGCTCCCTGAGTTTTTTATGGCCAAGCCGGTACAGACCGGATTGGCGCAGGTCGAATCATTGGTATTATCACACCGGACTTTTCTGAGGTCCGGCTTTCTCATGCCATAGAGCATCCAGACACAAAGCCTGGAGCCAACTTTCGATAGTTTACGGCGAAATAGCTTCGGGCAGGTTTCCGCAAGTCATACAGTTGAATATATTGATAATGGCAGCCAATTTGCAAGACAGACAGTCGGATATGGCGACCGGCAAAAGTATGACGGCCGGTCACATCTGTTGCTGCTCATGATGCCTGGCGGGCTGGATTGGTGAGGATGATATGGAAAGAAAAAATCCAGATAAAATCGACAAACCGAAAAGTACGAAAAAAAGGAAAGCCTGCAAATCACCCCGGATGTCACAGTATGTGTTGTCGCAACTGCCGGAAGGTGCTGTGGTAGACTTTATTTTTTATGAGGACTTCGATAACGATGGAAAGAAAGAAGCAGTGATAGGTGTGACCAGATTTGCGCCGTTCCCCCCGGATTCAGCAGTGCTGATAGTCAGAGAGGGGAAGGATGGCATCGGGCATGAGTGGTTCATGTTCAGTGAATCTGCAAATGGGAATGAACAGGCAGGGGTCATCGATAATGCAGCTGCCGCAGATACCGATGGCGATGGGCTGAAAGAACTGGTGGTATCGAGGGTGTACGGACACAGACATGAAATAGACATAACTGTGATAGACTGGGACGGCGTGAATCCATACCAGGCATGGCACAGCAGAAGGACCTTTTTCCACGGGAGCATGGAGGTGGCTGACCTGGATAATGACGGGACTGCTGAGATCATTGTCGAATTCGGTACTGAGGAGGGGCATGAGGTGATATCGGCTGAAGAGACCTGTTACCATGTCAGAAAGGGCATGGTGTACAAATGGGATGGAAGCAGCTTCTGTACACATGCCCGCAGTGTCGGGATGCCGTATGCAAGCTTCAATATGGCTGTGTGCTTTCTTAAAGCCATATGGCAGCGGGATTATGAGAGGGCATATTCCATGGTGATGATACCTCCCTTTTCAGGCCTTGCCGGGCTGGATGATCCAGGCCTGACGGCCTTCAAGGACTATATAGTCAAAAAGGTGATGCCGGCTTTATCCCGGAATATAGAAAGGGGAAAGCTGGTCCCTGCCGAACCGTATGACACATGCTGCCATTTTTCAGGGCCTGAGGACGACTTTACCATCGAGCTTTCCAGGACCGGCAGCGGTGTGAAAATATCCGGTCTCATGATTTCCAGAAGACGGGTTTAGAACCCGCAAAAAAAGTGTAAAAGTTTCTAAATATTTGGAACAAATCCGGGTCTGAAAACGTCGGTTAGTATGGATTACTTTTATTGAATACGGTTTTTTATTGTGGTATTATGTTATTAGAATTCATTCTGACTTCCTGGTACGATCATTCCTACTGAAGACAAGGAGGTATAAATATGGGAAATGCCGTTAAGATATCGTTCTCCGCAGTCACTCATGCAGGCACGTCTTACACGGTGAACAATGACAGGATATATGCCAATGGCAGATTTATCCACCCCAGTGCAGCGGACTATGCACAGATATCACTTGAAATGGTTGACACCAGATTCTTTTTTGCTTTGTCTGGACACATGGAAGATGATGAATCCGGTGTTTCCCTTACCAATGACCTTAAGAAATTCCACCAGAAAGCGACAGCAAGCTCAAAGGGTATAAATGTCAAGCTGGACGATCTGGTCCAGTGTGTGGAGCAGGCCAGCAACCTGATACACAGTCTTTCGCTGGGAGATAATGATTTTGGCGACAAGAGGCCTTCCTTTTCCGGCATCCTGATCGATGAGGGGGATATAGCGGCTGTCAACCTTGGGAGCTACAGGATATACAAGCTTGAAGGCGAAACATTCAAGCTCTTCGTCAATGATTACAAGAGAGCGGAAAGACTGCTGAAAATGGGTATCATCAGTGACGAACAGGCGGAGATACTCACACAGCAGCAAAAGGCAGCCATGGAGGAAGCCAGGACGACAGTCAAAAAGTCTGATATCCATCCTTTCAGGGTAGGAACTACATATCTGATATGCAGCACGGGACTTTCAGACTATGTTGATGAAGACACTATATATGACATAC
>DGEE01000061.1:9815-12070 GCA_002385815.1 Hungateiclostridiaceae bacterium UBA3934 | reverse complement strand
CTCGATCTTTATATAATACACTCTTCCCGGATCTCGCACAGTGTGTATGTATTCAAGCTTGCCGGTGGATTCGTTGACCGTCACCGGTCCGTTCTGGCTTATCTGCTCCTGTCCGATGTATAACGGCGGTGTATTGGCAAATGAGCTGTTCTCAGAAACGTAGAGCTTGTAATCCATCCTTTTGCCTGCATTCCACACGTCGTCCCATTCTATTTTTATCTGGTTCGGCCCGTAGGAATAGGCCTGGATATCAATATCCGTAAGGAATTTGACAGTATTGGAGGGCGCTGATTCCGGACTGGTGTACATGCCTGTCTCCGTATTGTATGTGTAATAAGCTCTTGAATATGCATAGTAGACAGTACCTGATTTCAGATCTTTCAGGCGCATCTGGTTATCGGAGGCAGTCTGTGCAGGCACATCTGCTTCCTTGAGGATCGTCGGTCTTGTCGGCATATATGGCTTGTTGACCTCCTGCAGATAGTAGTTCAGGTATATCCTTGGGGAGGGCACATCCTGAGGCCGCTGTATCCTGTCGCTTTTCAGATCCGCATAGTATTTGTCGAATTCGTTGTACCCTATGGGAGGCTGTACATTCGGCGGTTCATCGTAAATGGCTTCGATCCTGAGCTTTTCCGGGGCAGGCTGGGGCATATTATCCGCTGCCATCGCCGGCACGGTCATAATGTACTGTGCGGTCAGCAACAAAAACAATATTATACTGATTACTTTCCTGTTCAACGTCATGAATAAATCGACCTCCTGCGCAAGCTGTCACTGCTGCCGGCTGTTATCCGCCGACAAGGCATCATTTTCAGACTGATGCCTTTTAATGATCCATGCCCTGTGACATGGCTGCTGGTCACCATGGTCTACAGTTCGCCTGTCAGCTCCAGCAGCCTTACGAAAGCAACCACAGCCTCAGCCCGGGTCACTGTGCCTTTGGGGCGGAATCGTCCCGCAGTATCCAACTGCATCACATTTATGTCAACGACCATAAGTACAGATAAATAGTACTGATCATCTATATCTCTCTCATCAGATATGGATATCGCTGCTCCCGGTCTCAGGCTACGGGGATCCAGACCTTTCCTGACAGCGAGCAGCCTTGTCAGTACTCCTGCAGTCTGCTGCCTGCTGGCATCCCTCACCAGTGAATTTGGATGTATCACGTCGTCGAGACCAAGCTCATACAGCCTGCTCCTTATATTGAGTCCAGTATTCGCCGGAGTCCTTCCCGACGTGAGCTCATACAGCAGCACTATTTCGCTGCAGCTTACCCTGCTGTCGGGCATGAAGTTGGTCCGTACCCCGGGAAAAACTGTCTCCAGATCATATCTGGAAGCCATCCTCGCGATGTAGTCCTCTGCCCAGTGACCCTTCGGTATCCCTCCGATACTCCGGTCCGGCACGAGTATGACGAATGTGCCCGGCTTCAGCAGCTCGAGCATTACGACGGATCCCGCTTCTCTCATGGTAACTTTCCGCCAGCCGGACGCGTCCTTGTATTTCACATAAGCCGACATCAGTTCTTTGGTTTCGTCAGCCCTGACTCTCGCAGATACAGGCGTATCAAAGGTGTGGATCTCCCTTACTGTATTCGTGAGCTTTGTCGTTCTTATGGTGTTGTCGATGTATACGGACAACTCCTTCTCTATCAGAGCCACGAGGTTCCTGGTGTATTGGTCTATCAATGCTGCAGAGCCTGTACCACTTCCGACATATGTATTGAGAAGCAGGTCGAGTTTTTCGCTGACAAGCCCGGTGTCCTCATTATAAAGCCTGTCATGGAACATCATTGCCATTTCCTCATATGTGATGGAAAAGCCCATCGCCTGGATATCGATTCCGTTTACCGCTGAAACGGGCATCATGCCGGAGGGAAGTGTCTTATCTGTACGGGTTTCACGCCGGAGATCCAGCTTAACGTACAGTTCCCTGACCTCCTGTCTTTCCCTGATACCCCTGACAGTCTCATTGAAAACAGCATCCAGCGTATATGGTCTCAATACCAGCTCGGTGCCTCCCGACCTGATGATGAGGCTCTTTTTGATCGATTTCATTACATCAAGGAGCGAAACAGGTATATATATCTCATCTCTTTCGATGTTTACAGATATCTCTGTGAGATCCACCAGGAATGAGTCACCGGGTGAATTCTTCATCGCATTTGCTATCCTGTCGCCTTTCAGCATTATACTCGTCACATTGTTGCTCCCGATGGCTATCCTCCAGAAATACCCTCTTTCAAGCGC
>DGEE01000061.1:6587-9562 GCA_002385815.1 Hungateiclostridiaceae bacterium UBA3934 | reverse complement strand
TGTGGACCGGATCCCTCTTCAGCGATCTGACTTTGATATAGTATCGTGTATTAGACTTAAGCGGCTGTTTTGTAACGATGCCGCCCGGCAGCGTGACATCCATGCTCTTGATCCTGGCATGGTAATAGAGTCTGTCATTGCCTGCTGTCCTGGCGGTCTCTTCAGCATAGTAGGGCCGTACCGCACCGTTTTTGTCGATATACCATTCGAGGTCAGCAGCAGTGAGGACAGTATATTCTGATCCGCCCTCCTCCATTATGGCTATCTCATACCCGGCATAGTCATCGATAAGCTTTCCCAGCCATTTTATCTCCAGTTCATGGTAGCTGTCCCTGGTTGTGAAGCCCATCTTTTCATAAACAGTGGTGCCTGTTCCCTTTGTTACTTTTATATCGTAGGATGTTCCGTGCTTCAGACCTGTTACTCTGCCGTAATAGGTCTTTCTGTCCGCATCCCTGATGACTGACGACTGAGCTTTAGACAACGGCTTGTAAGCAGTTTCTCCTGGACCTTTGATATATATGGTGTAGTCCTCGGCAGTATATGCCGGGTCAGGATCCGTCCAGAAAAAGCCGATCTCAGCTCCAGGTATGGCTTCCAGCATGCTCGGCGCCTCTATAAACGAGGTGGTCACCGGAATAGATACCCAGACACTGTGGGAAGGTTTTTTCAGTGGCTTCCTGTCAGCATCTGTTCTGATGGCCTTCAGGCTGAAATAGTAAAGCCTGTTAGGGAACATGCCGCGATCCACGGTAAATGTGCAGAGTCCGGTGGTTCTGTCATATGTGAATTTCCCGGGAAAATTGTCCTCCGGATCGCCTTCCGGGTCGAGGAAAACGCCCCGGTCCTCAGGAGCCTCTCCTTCCTCCGGCGGATCATATTCTGCAAGGAAACTTGTATATTCCGGATCATTTTCATATTCCGTCGGTTCCGCCATAGGATGGACTCTCCCGGTGGTCCTGATTATCTGGTATATTACATCCTCTTCCTGATGTGTCCATGAAAATGTCACACTGCTGTCTGACAGCATCTGGTCCCCATCAGCTCCAACTGCGATGGAAAAATCAGTCGGAGCCACTGGCCTGCGCTGACTGTCATCCGGCGGAGTGACCTGGATCACCACAGTGGTGACAGGAAGCAATGCTGTGAACATCGATGTCTTTTCCACAATATCCTCAGGATCCTGCCTGTTTTTAATAACAAGCCTGGTCCTGACGAGGAAATAGTATGTAGTATTGGGAAGCAGATTGGGTCCGAATTTATCCACCGCTCCCCAAGAGGCTTCATCCGGCAGGACATTCTTCAGCCTGTCAAAGCCTTCCTCTGTAAACTGCCATACCCTTGCGGTAACGACTGCACTGCGCGGATCGTCAGCGCCGCTGAACACGATGTCCCCCTGGAGGTCCTGGGTGGTCCCCACAGGAATGAAGCTGTACATATTAGTGCCGGAGTTCATGAAAATATCGTAGTAAATATCATATTGGTACAGCGATTCATCATATTTTGCAGTGTAGTTCCGCCAATCCAGATCCAGTACCTTTCCAAAGCTCAGATCTATGTAGTTCAGGGTCTTCCCTGCGGAGGTCAGCTTGCCGTTGTCACTCAGCCTGAAATTTGCCGGCAGTGGTACATCCGTTTCGATCCCCGCCAGTGTGGTGAAGCTTACAACCACTGACAGGTCGGACATTTTGTCATACTCATTCGTTCCTGCATGTTCCGACTTAGTGGAATACATCTGCAGGTAATAGACCGTATTGGGGATCAGGAAAGTCGGATAGCCGGCATCGTCCTCATCAAGTATCGGCGGTGTGTCAGGGTCTCCGTCGAGATCGAACAGCTCGAATCCGTCCAGCGTATATTCCAGTCTGTTCCCTGCATCTGTGACTTTATCAGAATTTGCGAATATGTACTTGACAAGCCTGTATTTACTCTCATACCCTTCCTGTCTGCCCCACAGCTCTCCATCCACATATACCGGTACTTTTTCACCGGTATTGGGGTCTGTCTGACTCGTACTGAGCAATATATGATAACAGAGATCATCTTTGACTTCATCCCAGTTTATCGGCTTTTCCCATGATAACGTGATATCCGTTGACCTGACGGTCCTTATGTTCCCGGAGGGGTCAATGACATCATCTCTTTCATTGAGCTCTCTCCTTATCACAGCGATACCTGTCGGCAGAGGCGGCCTGTCCGTATCTGCCACCAGCGTGTATTCCAATGGAAGCGATTCGAGCCTGTCCTCAGCGCCTTCAGACTTGACGACTATTTTGTAATAGACAGTATTGTTGGGATGTACCCCTGTTATCACGGTAACGGCGTAGTCACCGCTGAAATAGGAGTCATCCAGAGTGTCTATTACCCGCCAGTCCCCGGGTATAGTGGGGTCTTCTGAAGCCTGCACATGATAGAAAAGTCTGGGCAGATCCAGGCTTCCCTGGTTGATCCTGTAGATTTTCACATAAATGTTGTTGGTGCTGTCCTTGGTCAGCTGAAAGCGGATGGGCGTATTGATATAGGCTTTGTCTCCGGCCAGCACACTGCCGTTATAGTCATCCGGTCTGCCGACCCTGACCGCGGATACATTCGCACCATCCGGATCGGTGTAGATCGGCCTGATCTTCATGTAGTAGACGGTACCGGGCAATATATCAGAATGCGGGAGTATGTCATCTGTTCCTCTTACATCATTTATTTCAGAAGTTTCATCTTTTCTGCCCAGCAGTTCAAAGCTGTAAAAACCGGAAGCATTGGTGCCGGGGATGAGGGCAGTGACACCCGGCGTTCCGGACACATGTGCCTCATATGAAGAACCACCAAGCTGCCTTATCTGTACCGAAGACTCCGATGAGCCCGAATCCAGCTTGTTCGCATCCGTCGAGATGTTTATCGTATAATTCAGAGAGGATATATACCTTGGCTGATCGACGTATATGCTGTTGTAGGAATCCTGCATATACTGAAGCGCTTCA
>DGEE01000061.1:629-6322 GCA_002385815.1 Hungateiclostridiaceae bacterium UBA3934 | reverse complement strand
TGTCCCCCGGATGAAAGTCCGGATCAAAGTAGATCCTCGGCTGCTTCCAGTTAAGCCTCAGCTTTGGCGTACCGCCTATTTCCCTGCCGCCTCCTTCTATGTCTTCATAGGGCTGTGACGGTGCTGAAGCAATGAAGGTGATGGCCGGAAGATAATAGAGCAGACCTCTTCCAATGACATCGCCAGCGGCCGGATCAATGTCATTATACAATGTGACACTGATATCATATATGTAGTCAGCCTGCAGTCCGGATATGGAAAACGAATTACCCGATGTGACGACTTCTCTGTGATAAATGGCAGTCCTGCCGGCACCTGGTCTGTGATATATTATCTCGGCTGACCGCGCTCCGGTCAGCCCACTCCAGCTGAAGGCAAGTGTTCCGTCGCTGAAATCATCCACTGTAATAGTCACCGGCATAAAAGCAGCATATGCAACGGTACCGAAAACAGAAAATATACTGTAAAGAATAGCTGCAACAGCAAGTATTGCAACCGGTTTTCTTATTTGTCTCATATATCGCCGACCTCCGCCAATACACACGACCCGACCCCAGGTCCGTCATGCCGTTTGATTGCTGTCCTGTTTCGGATGGTGTCCCGGTTACATACCGCCGGGTACACTCCATATTATATATCGGCATCGAGCCGGCTTGATTTTATAGGCTTTGCTGATTATGGCACCTCAGTGCCGGCGTCTTCCATTCTGTTCCCTTCTGCTCACTACGATCTGGTTTCTGCCGTTCCTGAAGGATTTTCTCACATCATATCCCCGCATGACGAGAGTGTCATATATTTCATCGGTTTGTTCGAAGTAATTGTTGCCAATATCGAGAATAAGGGTCTCACCTGGCCTCAGCTCCTTCGATATCTCACTGAGGGTCGCATCTATCTGCAGGCTTTCCGCATTCATGACCTTCCCTTCCAGAGTGTTGTCATACATGGGATCCTGTTGGATGCTGTTGTCGAAACCGTCATTGGCCGATCCGCGTTTTTTCCCGGTTTTCCCGCGGCCGCTCCTGGTTTTGCCGTAATCACCCTTATCTTTCCCGAAACTGTTCCCGTGTTTTTGATAGTCCATGCGAAGCACCCCTCTGTCATACAGAATAAATATGTGTTTTTTTGAAGCATATCTATGCTATATTATTATCATGAGATGATTTTTTTATTTTGTCTGGAGCTGGATTTATGGCGGTGGATAAGAACCTGGTCCTGATCGGTATGCCGGGCGCGGGCAAAAGCACAGTCGGCGTTTTACTGGCAAAAGCGCTGAAGATGCCATTCACAGACACTGACATACTGATTCAGAGGCAGGAAAACAGTTACTTACAGGAACTGATAGAAAAGCACGGGATAGAAGGCTTTATCAGAATAGAGGAAAACACGGTGAAAAGCCTCGATCTCAGAAGTCACGTGATCGCGACCGGTGGAAGTGTGGTGTACAGCGGACCTGCCATGGATCATCTGAAATCACATGGTATCATTTTTTTCCTCAATGCCAGGATGTATCAACTGGAGCGACGGCTGAAGAATGCCAGGACCCGGGGTATCGCCATGCTGCCCGGCCAGACCCTCAGGTCACTGTATAATGAAAGGCTGCCGCTGTACAGAAAGTATGCTGATGTTGAAATAGACTGCTCGAGAAAGCACATTGAAACCATCGTTTCTGAAATCGGAGAAAAATTTTCGGATTTAACGAAAAAAATGTATAAATAAAATTAAAAGGGGGCAATAATATATGTGACCTCACAAAATACATTTTGACCCCCTTTACATGGTTAGTCGCCTGACTAACCACCTTTTTTGTCTTTTTACGCTACTCGACTTTGAATATCGAGATCGCCTTCTTGAGCTCCTGAGCCATTTCATCAAGCCTCTCAGCCAGCATTGCCAGCTCTTCCGCCCCGCTCATCTGCTCCTGGGTGCTTGCCGATACCTGCTCAGTAGTTGCGGCAGTCTCCTGCGATACAGCGGAGATATTGTTTATTACTCTTACGGTATCCTCTCTGGAAGCATTCATGTTTTCAACGGATTCATGCATGATCTTCATGTTTTCGATTATGTTGTCCATGGATGAGTAGATGCTCTTGAAAGCTTCGTCTGTACTGTTCACAGCTTCCATCTGTTCATCCACTATCTTGCTGCCAGTTGCCGCCGTCACGACAGTGCTGTCGGTTTTCGCCTGGATAGCGTTGATTATCGAATTGATCATTGCTGAGGATTCCTTGGACTTGTCTGCCAGCTTTTTGACTTCTGAAGCAACGACTGAGAATCCTTTTCCGGCTTCGCCCGCCCTTGCAGCTTCAATGGTGGCGTTCAGTGCCAGCATGTTCGTCTGCTCGGCTATCGTACCAATAGCGTTGACGATCTTCTTGATCTGTTTCATATCACTGTTGAGGCTTTGGACATCTTCAGCCATCTTTCTGGTGACATCATTAGTCTGCTGAGCTTTTTCCTTGAGCAGCCTGACGACTGACAGACCTTTCTCCGACAGTTCCTTCGTATTATTTATGACACCGGAGACCGCCACCATATTCTCGCCAACCTTGTTGATGCCATCTGAGAGCTGGTTCGTGCTGGTCACACCGTATGCGATCTCTTCGGCCTGCAAACTGGTGCCTTTTGCTATTTCCTGCATCGTCAGCGCGATCTGCTCTGATGCACTGCGGGTATTTTCGGAGGATGTCTTTATTTTGCTGATGCTGTCTATCAGATCAGAAGATGACTCGCTTACTTTCGCTATAAGACTGCGTATGTTGCCCAGCATATCGTTGAAGTTTCGCACCACAATACCTATCTCGTCCTTGCTCCTGTCCTCAAGGCGAAGTGCAAGGTTGCCGCTGCGCGCTTCCTGCATCACATTCACGAGCTTCCTCAAATGGACCGATATGCTCGACGACACGGCGAACGAAAGAAGCGTGGATACCACCACAAATACGATGAGCAGTATTATGACGCTGGTAAGGATGGTCTTCCCGGCTGCATTGATATAACTGTAAGGTATCAGGGAAACTACATACCAATCGTAATTCTTAAGGTATGAGTATGCAACGAGATTCCTTCCAAAATCAAATGTAACTATGTCCTGCTCCCTGTTCACTACGAGCGGCTCCAGTATGCTCAGGTCGCTGTAGCTCTGATTGACTGCCACCTCTTCGTTCCTGCTTGCAAGCACCAGGCCTTCTGAGTCCATCATGAACAACTGGGAGCCTTCCCCCATATCCACGTTTTCCAGCTTATCTCTGAAATGCTCTGTATCGATAGCCATCAGAAAGACACCGATCTTCCCGCCGCCGACTGTGTTATTTATTTCCCTGGCGGTGATAAGGAGGGTCCCTCCATCTGCGGTCTGTGTCAGCAACCATGTCGGGGCACCACGTGCTTCTTTTGCTTTTTCAGAGATCCTCACTAATTCCTCATCTGTGATCCCCCTGGCATCTTTCAGTAAATTCTTGCTCGGATCGTCTTCGACAATAAATCCGAACTGGGAAATTTCATTATAGGTCGCTGTCTTTTCTCTTATGGTAGTTCCTATCTGGAACGTATATCCCAGTTTCTCGTCTGCACTCTTCCCTCTCATGTCAGTGAATGACTGCTGGATAGTATCTACATAGGCAATCTCTCTTGCCAGCTGTTCATATTTTACGAGCTCAGTTTCCAGGTTCACGGCTGTTTGCTTTACCAGGCCGGCAGAGTACTTCTCTATCCTTTCTGATATAGCCTTGTTGGACCTGGAATACGAAATCAGGCCCATAAGACCCAGAGGCAGCAGAGAAAGTATCAGAAAAGCAGCAATCAGCCTGTATTGGATCTTGATGATTCTGAGGACGTTCCCGGAACTGTTCAGGGCATCTCTTGCATTTTTTGTCGCATTTTTTATTGCATCAACGGCTTTTTTTATGGCACTCTTTAAAAACCTTCCTGTTTCCTGAATTTTCTTTTTCATTATTAAGCTTAACCCCCTGGAAATGTCGGCTCTGAATATATCCTCTACTTTAATAATATCCCCTAGAGACTAATTCGTCAAAATATTACAAAATCCTTCTTGGTAAAAAAATTATTTACTGCCAATTTGCACAGCAATGCTGACCAGCGTGAAAGAATTTTTTGCGTCAGACGTGTGCCCGGACCACACTCACCGGTCCGAAAACACTCCCTGATAATTTGCCGGAATAAAGCATCCAGAACACCCGTTTTGTGGAAATGTTCCTGTGGATAATGTTGATAAGTCTGTGCATAACCATGTATAAAAGGTTGCAAGGCTGTGGACAACATCATTTTCAGTGAAATAATCCACATGAAATATCCACAGCATAATCTTGCGTACTATATCAGATAAGCTTATGGATGTCTTCTTCGGGAACAGGTTTTGAGTAGTAATAGCCCTGCATCATATCGCATTTGTGCTTTGACAGGTACTCCATCTGTTCCTTCTTTTCGACACCTTCTGCCACTACAACAAGGTTTCTCTTATGCCCTATGTGTATGATGGATTCGATCATACTGTGATCATTGTCAGGAATATCATCAACAAAGCACTTGTCTATCTTCAGCGTGTTGACAGGCAATTGCTTGAGATAGCTCAGCGAAGAGAATCCTTTGCCAAAATCGTCGATGGAGAATCTGACCCCGATTTTTCTCAACTCATGTATTTTCCTCAGATTCATCTCAACAGTTTCTACGAGTTTAGACTCTGTGATCTCCAATTCCAGCAAGGAGGGTTCCAGTCCTGTGGATTCAAGTATTTCCCGTACCATATCCACAAAGTCAGCCTGCATCAACTGTACCACCGATATGTTCACTGAAATCCCATATTGTCTCGATGTCCTCCCGTTCAGTCTGATGATGAAATCACAGGCAGTTTTCAGGACCCATTTGCCTATCTGGACGATCAGACCGCTTTCCTCTGCCACACTGATGAACTTGAGCGGCTGGATCATCCCCCGCTGAGGATGCATCCACCTGAGCAATGCCTCAAAGCTGACAACTTCGCCTGTGGCCAGGTCAACCTGGGGCTGATAGAAAAGTATGAATTCATTGTTGGCCAGAGCCTGGCGGAGTCCATTCTCCATCTCTATCCTTTCCAGTAGCTCATCGTTCATTTCCTTTCTGAACATGATATGAGTATTCTTGCCTTCCTTTTTGGCATAGTGCATGGCCACGTCGGAGCTCTTCATCATTTCTTCCAGGGAGCTGACCTGATCGGGATAAATACATATGCCGCAGCTGGCCGATATGTGGAAGGTATTCCTCATCACATTGAACGGCTCATCGAAAATGCCCATTGCCGTCGATATTTTTCCATTCAGCTCATCCAGAGAACTGAGCTTCCTGATAAAGATGACGAACTCGTCTCCTTCGAATCTTGCAACTATCTCATTTTCTGTAAAGGCGTTCCTGAGACGCTTCCCTATCTCAACAAGAAGCATGTCTCCAACGGAATGACTGAAGGAATCGTTGATGAACTTGAAGTTGTCGATATCGAGATACATCAGCGCACATTTCTCGCCTTCCTTTAACTCATTGAGCACCTTCTCTATTTCATTGAAAAGCTCTGTCCTGTTTGGCAGACCTGTAAGCTGATCCTTGAATGCCAGTTGTCTGATTTTTTCTTCATTGGCTGCCAGTTCATCATATACTACCGTAAGCTCTTCAAAGCTGTCCTGGAGTATATTTTCCTGCATGACCCTGTC
>DGEE01000061.1:0-353 GCA_002385815.1 Hungateiclostridiaceae bacterium UBA3934 | reverse complement strand
GCTGGTGCTGCTGTCATGCTCCCGCGTCTCGCCCACTGTGTTTTCAAGCATATGCCGGTCCGTATCTGAAATCAGTTCGAAAATGTTGTTTACTTTTTCCTCACCAAATTTGTCAAAATAGAGCAGCAGGTCTTCGGCATACCTGTTCGTTGTCAGGATAGTACCGTCGGTCCTTATCGTCATCGCGATCAGATTGGTGAAATCGGCTATACGATGAGAGTTGACCTGTTGCCTCTGCAGATCTATCTCTGTCTCTTATACACATCTCCGAGCCCACGAGACTAAGGAGAATATCACAGGCAGGGCTCCCCTCGCTAACAAGCGGCTCAACCGGCGCCCGGAACATAAGTCAA
>DGEE01000102.1 GCA_002385815.1 Hungateiclostridiaceae bacterium UBA3934 | reverse complement strand
CCGGCAGCGCGGCTAAGTATTGCGTGATACTGCGCAATTCCTTAAACAATAGCTTAATTGCACTAAAGTTTACTTGAATTGCACAGTATCATTGTTAATCGGATGGTGCTGACCTGTTTATAGAGGCAGCGGGCATGCCGATAGATGTTATGGGATATTTTCCATGCATGCAGCATTGCTGTGTTGAAATGGATGGATTGTCCGTGCGTGCAGCGACTAAATGTAGTACAATAGTGGTAAATGTTAGTACTGAGCCAGCGCAGCGACTTTGCAATATTGGAGCCGCGCCGGCACAGAACACGACGGCATTGAAATGCTGATACATAAAAACACCGGGAAATGGCAAATTAAGTTTAGACAATCAACCTGATCCGGGAGGATATTTACAAATGAAGACCAGGCTATTTGTCAGGGCTCTGGCGATAGTGATCATCGCTGCTGTAGCTTTTTCGACATATATGCAGAAGAAAAATGCAATAGAGAGAGAGGACGGATTTGAATTTGTCCAGAGTTCTGTCAGGGATGACGGAGGAAACATCAGGGTCGTGGTGAGCGCGGTTGGTGATGTTGCGCTTGGACAGGATTCGCGGTTCAATTATAAGGATTCATTCGACTATGTTTTTGAGAAAAATGGCGGTGACTACGGTTACTTTTTTTCCAATGCCGTGCAGGTGCTGGAACAGGATGACCTTACGATAGCCAATCTTGAGTGTGTCCTGAGCAATGAGACAGACAAGGCTGAAAAATATGACTACGGAAACAATTACTGGTTCAATGGCAGGCCTGAGTATGCAAACATTCTGAGAGCAGGCAGCATAGAAGCCGTCAGCCTTGCGAACAACCACACATATGACTATGGACAGAAGGGATTCGATGCTACCTGCAGGGCGCTGGATGAAGTTGGGGTGAAGCATTTCGGCTATTCCAGCACTGCTGTCTATATGGTGAAGGGTATAGAGATCGGTCTGGCCGGATTTAATCAGCTTGGTGAGTATGAACAGGGTCGCGATATGGATGAGCTCAGGCAGGAAGTCGAAAATGTGACCAGAGAGATCAGCGGGCAAACTGATCTCGTAATTGTGTATTTCCATTGGGGAAATGAGTATCACTACAAGGTGGATCCGATACAGACGGAACTGGCACATCTCGCCATAGACTCTGGGGCCGACCTGGTTTTGGGAAGCCATCCCCATGTGCTGCAGCCCGTCGAGATATACAACGACAGGTATATCGTATACAGCCTTGCCAACTTCTGTTTCGGCGGGAACAAAAGGCCGATGGATTTTGATACGGCGATCTATCAGCAGGCTTTCCTGTTCGATCAGAACAGCAGGCTGATCGGTATCGAAGCTCCGGATGTCATACCTTATACCGTGTCATCGACAAGTGCTGTAAATGATTACAGACCAACGCCTGCGGAAGGAGATGCAAAGGAAAGGATTTATGCCAAGCTGGCCTATGTCCCTGATTCGGCAGGAGATATGGCGGTATCGGTAGACAAGAATGAAATGGTGAGGCTTGATTCGATAGCCAGGGACATCGTCATCGGACTGAAATATGCCACAACAGACAATATCACTGGTAAGCCCATATATGATTCGGATATTGCATGGCTGAGAAGAGGGACGGCACTCAAGCTGAAAAAGGCCAATGAAGCCTTGATGGAGCAGGGTTACAGGATTAAGGTATGGGATGCGTACAGATCTGAGAAAAATCACAGACTGCTGCATGAAACTGCGAAGAACAGCTATTATTTCATCGATCCGAGGATCGGCTCCAATCATACGCGCGGGGCAGCGGTGGATGTGACGTTGGTGGATGCCGAGGGCAATGAGGTCGATATGCCCAGCAGCTTCGATGAAATGTCTCAAAAGGCTCACAGGGACTATAAGCTGGCTTCGGCTGAGCAGAAAAAGAATGCCCTGATACTGGAAGAGGCGATGAAGGCTGCCGGATTCATACCACTGGAGAATGAATGGTGGCATTTTGATGATTCGGAATACAAGAGCTACGAATTCCTGCCGTCACTTCCGGATGAGCTTGTGATGCAGGATGCAGTTGGTTCCTGATCGGAAAGGAACTGAACGGAGCCGTATACTCACCGGCAAAATGGACAAGCCGGAGGCCAAATATTTAAACATGAGGGACATATGGCTAAAATAATAATATACAGGCGGGGTTGAACAGGGATTGTGACGAAATGGCATTGCGAGTCTGCTTGATAAATCATTGGAGCAAGCCTGTGAAGGAAGCCCGGGAAACAGCCATTGAGAGAATAAGCCGCGGGGGTGCGAGATGGAAAGATACGCATTGGAGGCATATATAGAGGAACTTCAGGGGAGAAAGCTGCTTCTTCGGCATGACTGTACGCTCGAAACTGCAAAGCAAACCGTGGATCATGTGGCATACGATTCAAACAAGGTGATGCGCAATACGCTGTTTGTCTGCAAAGGTGCCGGATTCAGGGAAACCTATCTGCATGACGCAGTCCGGAAGGGTGCTTTCGCATATATCAGTGAGGTCAGGTATGATGCACCTGTACCGTGCCTGCTGGTCAGCGATGTAAAAAAGGCACTGGCTCTGGCAGCATCGATGTTTTTCGGAGAACCTGCGAAAGGCCTTTGCCTGACAGGGATAACCGGTACAAAGGGCAAATCCACGACAGCCTATTATATCAAGTACATATTGGACGACTATATGAGGGTACAGGGCAAACCTGAATCGGGGATTATATCATCCATCGATACATATGACGGTGTCATCAGGGAAGAATCCCGCCTTACGACTCCGGAATCCCTTGAACTGCAGATGCATTTCAGGAATGCTGTGGACAGCGGCATCGAAAACATGGTCATGGAGGTCTCCAGTCAGGCACTGAAGTACGGCCGGCTCCACGAGGTGCGGTTTGACGCCGGTGTATTCCTCAATATTTCTGAGGATCACATAAGCCCCATCGAACACAGCGACATTGAGGACTATTTTGCTTCAAAGCTGAAGATTTTCAGCCAGTGCAGGACAGCCTGCGTAAATGTGGATTCAGACAGGCTGCCGGAAATAATGGAGGCCGCCGGCGCGGCTGAGAGAGTACTGACCTTCGGGATCAGGGAAGGCGCTGATATATATGGGTATAACATCACAAAGAGAGGATGGGACACTGTTTTCCGGGTGAAGACCGACCGGTTCGACAGGGAATTCGTGCTTACCATGCCCGGCCTGTTCAATGTGGAGAATGCCCTCGCCGCCATCGCTGTGGCTTATACACTCAGGATACCGGAGGAAAATATATATACAGGTCTGCGCAAAGCAAGATCCAGCGGCAGGATGGAGTATTTCGCAAACAAGGCAAAGGACAGGATAGTCATTGTCGATTATGCCCACAACAAGCTGAGTTTCGCCAAGCTGTATGAGACGGTAAAGGCCGAATTCCCCGGTATGAAGATCGTGACAGTATTCGGATGCCCCGGGGGCAAGGCGTATCTGCGCAGAAAGGATCTGGGTCTGCTGGCGGGGCTGCATTCCGACAAAGTATACCTCACGGCGGAAGACCCGGGCCCCGAGGAAACCAGGACCATAAGTGAGGATATAGCACAGTATGTCCGGCAGAATAATGCCAACTGCGAGCTGATAGATGACAGGGAAGAGGCTGTGAGGGATGCGATCCTGACATCCGAGCCCGGCACTGTGATACTGATCACGGGCAAAGGCAATGAAACCAGGCAGAAATATGGCAACAAGTATGTACCTGTGCTGTCAGATGTAGAACTGACGAAAAAATACCTTGCCGAACTCGAGGATATGGCATAGGGAAGCCTGCACAACTGCATTCAGCGTGTGGTGTCCAGGTAGGTGTTGCTGCCGGGAACAGCCGAATCACTTTTTGCATAATATATGTATGAACATATTATGTAAAGGGTGGTTTTTTACTGTGGCAAACATTTATGTATACAATAATCAGACGGGCGGAATGGAATACTATACACTGGCCGAGTCCGATGCGATGCCCTATAACATTGGAAGGACACTGACTGTCAACGAGTTCCGGGGCAGTTCCCGTGCAAATACGATGTGGACTACAAGGCGGGCGATGGAGGCTTTCAACATAACAAGAAGTGCGTGGGGGAGGCCTATCTATGTTGGATTTGCTTTCAAGCGGATCTGGGAGGGAGGCCATGCTGCCATGTCCCAGCACTATGCCGGGGTTTCCTTTGATGTCGGACAGATTCTTGACAGCGCAACTCGTGACCAACTGCGCAATGTGGCCGCCGCTACAGGCGTATGGACATATGTGGAGCCTGCATACCTGACGCCGACCTGGGTCCACTTTGATGCCCGTGCAACCCCGCCGGCATGTGCCGCTGGCGGTTACCCGCTGGTGCGCTTCGGCAGTGTGAACAATTATGTGCTGACGCTTCAGGATGCATTGAATGCACTGGGATATACCGGTTCCGGTCTGGATGGGATATTTGGAAGCGGGACGCGCAATGCCGTGATCAACTTCCAGCGGGCACAGGGGCTTGATGCGGACGGCATTGTCGGCTGCCAGACATGGGAAAGGCTGACGGAGCTTGCTGTATCCATTGGCCGCACAGCGACTGTTGTGGATCCGTGATGGGTGCTTCCAAAGTCCGGTAAGCCAGTATCCTTGAACAAATCAGGCATCGGCGCTTCTGAAGTCCGGCAAGCCGGTGCCGAACAGCATATGGCCAGGGCATCCGATACCTGGTAAGCCGGGTGTTTGTACATTTGCCTTGAAGAAGTGGATTTTGCTCCGGTGCCTCTACAAAAGGCCCTTTTTTTTTGGTATAGTAATGGTTAATCATTAATGTGCGTAGCTGTTCGGAAAAGCATTATACTCTGCCGGGAAAAGACAGGTTTGCAGTGAAACATCATATGAATTGCAAAAACTGTAAGGGTGCAAATTCACCGTACTGGCCGGGCATGGTAAACAAATGCTTTAACACTAGCACTTTGGAGGATGTGATGACTTTGCAGGATAAAATACAAAAGGTAGGCAGCATGATGACAAAAGTACCGCTGACTGAACTGGAGCAGAGGCTCCGCAGATTCAGAGAAGCAATGGACGACAGGGAGCCCGACTGGGGGATGGCACTTATCATCAGTAAGATAAATCAATTTTATTTCACAGGGACGATGCAGGACGGCATACTGTTCATACCGAGGGACAAGGATGCAGTTTACTATGTCCGGAGGAGCCATGCCCGCGCGGAGGATGAGTCCCTGTTCCCTGATATAAGGCCTATGGAGTCATACAGGGATGCAGCGGCTTCGCTTGGCAGGCTTCCGGAGACAGTCCACATCGAGGCGGAGTCCGTCCCGTTTGGAATGTGCAGCAGGCTGAAGAAGTATTTCGGATTTGAAACCGTGAAAGGAATGGACGCTGTCCTTGCAAGGATCCGGTCGGTCAAAAGCGCTTATGAGCTGGATCTGATGATAAAGGCCGGTGACATGCACAGAAGGGTGATGGAGGAGCGCGTGCCCCGGCTGTTCAGGGAAGGGATGACGGAGGCAGAGCTGACAGCGGAGATATTCAGGGTCCTTGTGGAGGAAGGACATCAGGGTATCGCTCGGTTCAGCATGTTTGACACCGAGATACTGCTCGGGCATATTGCATTTGGAGAAAGCTCGCTGTATCCGACTTACTTCAACGGGCCGGGAGGAAATTACGGTCTCGGGCCTGAAATGCAGCTAATGGGCAACAGGGAGAGAAAGCTGACTGCCGGGGATCTGATATTTATAGATACCGGCTGTGGATATAAAGGCTATCAGTCGGACAAGACCATGACATATGTGTTCGGCAGACCACTTCCCGCACATGCCGTGGAAATACACAAAAAGTGCCTGGAAATACAGGCGAGGATTGCAGAAATGCTCAGACCCGGCACAGCACCGTCGTATATCTATGAAACCATCATGAAGGATATAAATGAGAATGACCTGCCCAACTTCATGGGATACGGGACCAGAAGGGTCAGGTTCCTGGGGCATGGGATAGGGCTGCAGGTGGATGAAATGCCGGTGATCGCAAAGGGCTTCGACGAGCCGCTGGAGGAAGGGATGGTTCTTGCCGTGGAGCCCAAGGCCGGAGTAAAAGGTGTTGGAATGGTTGGGATAGAAAACACTTTCCTTGTCACGCCTGGGGGAGGCAAGTGCATCACAGGAAACCATCCCGGCCTGATGGAGATATTCTGATCATTGGCAGGCATTCTGGCTGAAGGATTTGATTTTATGGTTTGCCATCGATCCTGACAGACTGAGCACATCCGGCTGTCGACTGCGGATGCAATGAATCTGGCAGGATCAACGGTCTTCCGGGATTTTGTCGCTTTTGAACAGAAGGACACAATACGCATAATAATAACGATTCGACCAAAACTATTAAAGTAGCGGAAAAATGCGTGATTACGAAGACGCGGAAGTGCAAAGTGAGCACTTCAGAGACAGGGAGTGCGAATCGTCTTCTTCGGGGACGAGGCCGTGCAAGCTCTGCCTCGGGGGACGAGGGGTGCAAAGCGTTTGCCTCGGGACGGGGCGGTGCAATTTGCCTCCTTCGGGGGCGGTGGCGTGCAAAAACGCCTGCTTCAGTGGACGAGGACGTGCGAAGTGTCTTCTTCAGGGACGGGGACGTACAATGCGTCTGCTTCGGGGACGAGGCCGTGCAAAATGTCTGCCCGGCAGGCGAGGATTTGTGCAGCTTCCGTTTTTGAAGCAGGACAGCACCGCAATGGATTTTGTGAGAAACATTATGCCGTAAAGGAGAATCGTTATGGGGAAAAAGAAAAAGGTCTACAATCCTGGTGTGCCGGTAGAAAAACACGATACTGCCGCATGGGCCAACATCGAGAAGAAAAAATCCCATTCTCGGGTGACCATGCCATCGGAGTTCCAGATCACCAACGCCAAGGAATATGTGGATGAGAATGAGAAGTAACGGAATTTCACCCGGGTTGCTTAACTGCGGGGTTATTGTGAGCCATATTTCAAATTGATAAGAAGCACAGGAAGAGAGGTATTATCTCAGTCACAAGGGATATGCCTCTTCTTTCTTTAACAGCGTTATCATACAAACTGCTTTTTCTATGGTGGCGGCGGATCAAATACAATTGTTTCTTTCATCAGCAGCGTTATAACATACCACTGCTTTTTCTATGGTGGCGAAACAAATACAACTGCTTCTTTCTTTAGCGGCGAAACAAATACAACTGCTTTTTCCTTTGAAGGCACAATCATATACAATTTTGCATGATAATTGTTCGAAGCTGAGTGCTCATCTTATTCCCGGTTCCAAGGCTGCATCGTCTGAATAAAGGTGTAAGTCAGTTTTGCAAAGTCAGATAAAGCCTCAAATGGTCCAATCCATTTTGACGTTTGGCTCGAAGGGTTTGTGCTCGAAAACACACCCTGGAATCCAAAAAAATCGATTTTTCTGTACCGTTTTTTGAGTTCTGGGATATAAAAACAGTCTTTTCAGGCGATTTGGTTAACATAAGTCCAAATTTAGCCACTTTATGCGCCCAGAAGTCCAAAAATGGTACAGTCCGATGCCCAGAAATCGAAAAACGGTACAAAAATCTCGCTAAAAAAGTTTTTCGCATCAAATACATCCAAACTCACCCAGATGCATCCAGATCCACCCATACGTATCCAAATCCGCTCAAACTCACCCAGATGCATCCAGATCCACCCATACGTATCCAAATCCACTCAAGTCAACCCAGATACGTCTGAATCCACCTATACGCATCCGAATCCAAATCAGTTATGTCCGTATAATGGCGCAAATTAAGAAATACAAAAAAAGAGAACATGTTTCTTTGTTCGGTTATAATGAAGTTGTCACAATCAAAAAACCGCAGATATAGAAACATGTCTCAAATTAATATTGCAGTAAAATTCAACGAGCTGCCAGCCCTTTCTTAAAATAAAAAATGAAGTATTTGCCTATCTAATGAAAGGGTTCCAGATGATGGAAGCTGGTTTTGCGAATCAGCGGAAAGAAAAAGGCAGACAACCTGATTAGCTGTCTGCCCTGGCGCAGTACATTTGCTTCTTCAAGTGATTCTTCTGAATGTGCCTGTCTGCCCTGGCGCAGTACATTTGCTTCTTCAAGTGATCCATCTGAATGCACTTTTCTGTCCTGAAACGACTCATTTGCTTTATAATGCTACTTACCTTAACGCGTCTGTTTTGACGATCACAGGCGGTGCCAGCGGCTTCGAAATCCGATATACAGTTGGTTTCCGTATGTCAAACAACTGCACGGTCGGGTTTCTGTTTGCCAAACAAGCACTGCTTCTGTAAGCGTTTTGCTTACTTTACTGTCCGGCGAGCCGCAGGTAAGTTTCGTAACGCTCACGGGCGTGGTTCTCAGATTCCTCAAACAGCTCTTCTGCCAGATCAGGGAAGATGTTCATAAGCTGAGTATAGCGCACTTCGCCTGTGAGGAAATCCCTGTAAGGCCTTTCCGGCTTTTTGGAATCGAGTACGAATGGGTTTTTGCCCTCTTTGCGGAGTTCCGGATTGTAACGGTAAAGGTGCCAGTAGCCTGAATCCACCGCCTTGCGCTCTTCGGCGATGCTGGTGCCCATGCCTGACCTGATGCCGTGGGATATACAGGGTGCATAGGCGATGATCAGCGACGGTCCCTTATATTCCTCTGCCTCAGTCAAGGCTCTGATAGTCTGGTTCATGTTTGCGCCCATTGCTATCTGAGCGACATATACATATCCGTAGCTCATCGCCATCAGGCCAAGATCCTTTTTCCTTATTCTCTTGCCGGCAGAAGCGAATTTTGCCACAGCTCCCGCAGGAGTAGCCTTTGACGACTGGCCCCCCGTATTGGAATAGACCTCCGTGTCCATGACGAACAGATTCACATCGGCACCTGCTGCAAGCACATGATCAACGCCGCCATATCCGATATCATAGGCCCAGCCGTCGCCACCCATGATCCATATGGATTTCTTAACCAGGTGGTCCTTTTTGCTGAGTATCTCCTCCAGTATCCGGTCGCCCTTGAGATCTGTTTCCGTCAACACCTTTATGACATAGGCGGAGGCTTCCTTCGAGGCTTCGCCATCCTCCTTCGAGTCAAGCCATTGCCTGAAAGCCCTGGACACATTTTCCGCCGCCCCTTCCTGTTCCAGATACATCCGCATAAGATCGGCCAGTCGTTCCCGGATTTGAGTGACACCCAGGTACATGCCGAATCCGTATTCAGCATTGTCCTCAAAGAGGGAATTGGCCCACGCAGGCCCTTTGCCCTCCGCGTTGGTCGTATAGGCTATTGAAGGTGAGCTTGCGCTCCAGATGGATGAGCAGCCCGTTGCATTTGCTATCATCATCCGGTCGCCGAACAGCTGGGTGATCAGTCTGACATACGGGGTTTCCCCGCAGCCGGGGCATGCACCGTTGTATTCCAGCAAAGGCTGTATGAATTGGCTGCCCTTTAAGGTCTTTTTGCTCATAACATTCTTTTTGGGCGAAAGGCTCAGCGAAAATTCCCAATTGCCCTTCTGTGCTTCTATCTCATCTTCTGCCGGCACCATCACCAGTGCTTTTTCAGATGTGGGGCAGACATCGGCGCAATTGCCGCATCCGGTGCAGTCCAGCGTGCTCACCTGGACGCGGAAGCGGAAGTTTTCAAGCCCTTTGCCTGCCGCCTTCAGTGTCGTGTAGTTTTCAGGTGCTCTTGTGGCTTCTTCTTCATCCAGCAGAAACAGGCGTATCGTGGCATGCGGGCATACGAAGGAGCATCTTGCGCACTGTATGCAGTTTTCAGGGTGCCATCTGGGGAGCATGACTGCAATGCCCCTTTTTTCATAAGCCGTGGTGCCCAGCGGATGTGTACCGTCTTCCATGCCTTCAAACGCGCTTACCGGAAGCTCATCCCCTTCATGTCTGGCCATTGGCCTTTGGATCCTCAGTATGAAATCAGGCAGTGTCTCAGGTTCTTTCCTCTTATCTTCATCTGCCGCATTTAACCACGATTCCGGTACCGTGACCCTGTGCAGGGCATCAAGGGCGCGGTCCACAGCCTGGTTATTCATCTCGACGATTTTTTTGCCTTTCCTGCCATAGGCTTCTTCGATGGATTTCTTGAGATAGCTGATGGCTTTATCCACCGGTATTATGTTTGCCAGCTTGAAAAATACCGTTTGCATGATCATGTTGATCCTGTTGCCAAGGCCGATTTCACCTGCTATTGCAATGGCATCGATGGTGTAGAAATCTATCTCATTTCGGGCTATATATCTCTTGATTTGTGCAGGGAGATTGCTTTCAAGTCCTTCATCATCCCAGGGGCAATTGAGCACAAATATGCCCTTCTTCTTCAGACCCTTGAGAATGTCATAATTGTACAGGAACGATTTATTGTGGCATGCGATATAGTCCGCATTGTATACGAGGTATGGACTCCTTATGGGTTCAGGGCCGAAACGCAGGTGTGACACGGTGGTGCCGCCGGACTTTTTGCTGTCATATGAGAAATAAGCCTGAGCATACATATCGGTGTTGTCACCTATGATTTTGATAGCTGATTTATTGGCGCCGACTGTCCCATCCGAGCCAAGTCCCCAGAATTTGCAGCTAATGGTCCCGGGAGGAGAGGTTTCGATCATGTCACCCTCTGGAAGAGATGTTCCTGTGAGATCATCTACTATACCTATGGTAAAGTGGTTTTTAGGGCTGTCGGATTCAAGGTTGTCGAATACGGCGACGATCTGGGACGGGCGGGTATCCTTTGATCCCAGTCCGTATCTTCCGCCGATGATGACAGGCTTTTCCCCTTCCAGGCTATAATATGCTTTGCAGACGTCAAGATAAAGCGGTTCGCCGGGAGCACCGGGTTCTTTTGTACGGTCAAGCACTGCTATTTTCTTTACCGTTTTGGGCATGACATCCAGCAGGTGTTTTCCTGAAAAAGGCCTGTAGAGCCTGACTCTGACGGCACCTGTCCTGCGTCCGGCGGAATTGAGGTAGTCCACCGTTTCATCGATGGTATCACAAACCGAGCCCATTGCTATAATCACATATTCAGCATCAGGTGCGCCGTAATAGTCGAAAAGGCGATAGTGTCTGCCTGTTATCCGGCTGATTTCATTCATATATCCTTCGACGGTCGATGGCACATTGTCGTAAAATCTGTTTGCTGCTTCCCTGCCCTGGAAGTAGATATCCGGATTCTGTGCAGTCCCCCTTACAACGGGATGCTCAGGGTTCAGTGCCCTGTCTCTGAAATCCTTCACCGCCTGCATATCGATGATCGCTGCCAGGTCTGAGTAGTCTATTACATTTATTTTCTGGAATTCGTGGGATGTTCTGAATCCATCGAAAAAGTGTATAAACGGGATTCTGGACCTGATGGAAGCCAGATGAGCGATACAGCCCAGATCCATCACTTCCTGAACATTGGAGGAAGCGAGCAGAGCGGCCCCTGTCTGACGGCAGGCCATGACATCCTGATGGTCGCCGAATATTGACAGGGCATGGGCAGCCAGTGCCCGGGCAGATACATGGAGTACCCCCGGCAGCAGCTCACCGGCCATCTTGTACAGGTTGGGTATCATGAGCAACAGACCCTGTGAGGCTGTGTAAGTGGTGGTGAGTGCACCGGCCTGGAGCGAACCGTGCATGGCTCCTGCAGCGCCTGCTTCGGACTGCATTTCGGTAACATTGACCACCTGGCCGAATATATTCTTTTTACCCTGGGAAGCCCATTCATCGACCAGTTCGGCCATTGGCGAAGAGGGCGTTATCGGAAAAATGGCCGCAACTTCCGTAAATGCATATGAGGCATAAGCTGCAGCCTGATTACCGTCCATCGTTGACATTTTCATCAGTAAGCACTCCTTTATCAGTGAACTATGCAATATTCGTATTATTTCTAAGTATGCGGTGAATAATGTATTTTGCTTTGGATACAGGCAGGCTGTATTTGTGTAAGTGAAGATTTTGCGGCGTGAGTGAAGATTTCGCGCAATGATGTAAAGCGGGTTTTGTTTACAGATAGTATTGTAAGGACTTTAGTTGGAAATTTGATCATCTGGTTTTTATAGCGCGGAAGCTGGCTATTCTTAATGCTATGGATGGTCGTAAATGGGCTGCTAAGGCTGCTAAGTCTGTACTTCAGCTGTGTTTTGCGTATTCTGCCATTATCGACACAATCAGACCAGTGTTGCACGCCCATTTGC
>DGEE01000076.1 GCA_002385815.1 Hungateiclostridiaceae bacterium UBA3934 | reverse complement strand
GATGAAGACGGTACAAAGGAAAGGCTTCAAAGGAAGGGCTTCTTGTTTTTGCTGGTGAAATAGGCTAATATAATCTAGTAGAAATTTACGGAAGGGATCGATGGATTTGGTAATCGAAAACATCCTTGATATAATCGGCAACACGCCCATGCTGAGCCTTAAGAAGCTCACAGGGCTGAATATATTCGCCAAGGCGGAATATCTGAACCCTGGAGGAAGCATAAAGGACAGAGTCGCGAAATATATGATCGAGCAGGCTGAATCCAGGGGATTGCTCAAGCCGGGCATGACCATCATGGAGCCGACCTCGGGCAACACCGGCATAGGCATAGCGCTGGCAGGTGTACAGAAAGGGTACAGGGTAGTGATCGTGATGCCCGAAAACATGAGCGATGAACGGAAAAAAATCATAAAGGCGCTGGGCGCCGAGCTCATACTTACAGATGCAAATGAAAGCATAGCAGGCTCTGTGGCTGAGGTCGAGAGAAGGAAGAAGGATGACCCGGATATATTCATACCACAGCAATTCGAAAACCCTAACAATCCGGAGATCCATTACCTTACCACTGCAGCCGAGATATGGGAGCAGCTTGACGGGAAAGTCGATATATTCGTATCCGGGCTTGGCAGCGGCGGCACCCTGGGCGGCGCAGGCAGATTCATAAAGGAAAAGAACCCTGACGCAAAGGTGATTGCCGTCGAGCCCAAAAACGTGTCGGCGCTCCTGGGTCATGAACCCGGGCTCCACAAGATACAGGGCATCGGGGACGGATTTGTTCCTCCTGTGCTGGATGTGAGTCTCATCGATGAAGTGGTAGAAGTGACCGATGATGATGCCATAAATACCGCCAGAGACCTGGCAAGGGTCCAGGGCATACTTGTCGGCACATCGTCCGGCGCCAATGTCTGGGCTTCCATCCAGGCAGCACAGAAGTATGGTGCTGACAAGATCATAGCGACAGTCCTGCCTGACAGAGTCGAAAGGTATTTCAGTACTTCGCTTATATAGTGAAGCTCACCTCATATTGTGAAGCTCATATAATGAAGTGCAAGATGCCCCTGCTTTTACCGGATGGAACAGGCAAATGCCCGCACAAAAATCATCGGCATATCTCCTGATCAAACAGCGGCTGTATCTTCTGAGTTTGACGACGGCCATGCTGCTCTGCTGAAGCACTGCTGAGATCCGTTGTGCAATGCCGGGAGGGGATGTTTACTGCTGAGACAGGACTTCGTTGCAGCATCTGTACCGGGATATATGCAGGCTGCTTATTTGTTCAGGACCGCCTGCTTCACACTTTCACCGGAGAGTACCTGTAACCCCTGTCTCACCTTCTTACCGCAAAATGCCTGTAACGCCTGTAGTCGCTTTCACTGCATTCCATAAGCAGACAGGTTCCGTCGCTTTCATAGCTTATATCTTTAACATGTGCATTTTCTCTGAAATAGGAGACTACATCCCCGTGTTCATAGGGTATGAGCATCTTGCAATCTACATAATGCCTGAAGACTTCCCTGCTGATCAGCTCCGTCAATTCCCTGATGCCGATCCCTTCCTTTGCCGCAATATAGATCACATTGCCTCTCACAAAGGGAATGCTCATATCGGTCAGATCTGCCTTGTTGAACACATAGATGACAGGTATGTCTCCTGCGCCGATCTGTTTCAGCGTCTCCTCCGTTACCTCGATCTGACGCTCAGCTTCGGGGTCCGAAGCATCCACCACATGCAGCAGCAGGTCTGCCTCCTTCACCTCATCGAGAGTTGAGCGGAATGCCTTGACAAGCTCATGGGGCAGCTTGCTGACGAAGCCAACGGTATCTGACAACAGAAATGACCTGTTGTCCGGCAGCTCGATGTTTCGCACAGAAGTCTCAAGGGTGGCGAAAAGCATATCCCTGACAAAAACCTTCTTGCTGTCAGGCTTTTGCGAAAGCTCCACCATGGCATTCATGATCGTTGATTTACCCGCATTGGTATAACCAACCAGTGCGACCCGGGACAGCCCTGATTCGCTCCTTCTCTTGCGCTGTATCTCCCGGTCTTTTTTAAGCGCGTCGAGTTCTTTTTTCAGTGTGGCGATATTTTGCTCGATCCTTCTTCGGTCGAGAACTATCTTTTTTTCACCGCCTCCTCTGATAACTGTTCCAACACCGCCTCCGCCCTGCCTGTCCATGAATTCGCCCTTACCCGCCAGTCTGGGCAGCAGATACCGCAGCCTTGCGACCTCGACCTGCAGCTTTGCTTCCCTGGTTCTCGCTCTCTGAGCGAATATCTCCAGTATGAGCTGTGTCCTGTCCAGTATCCTGCAGTCCAGGGCTTTTTCAAGGTTCCTTTGCTGAGTCGGTGTCAGTTCATTGTCGAAGATGACCACATCAGCTTCGGTGGCATCCACCAGCGCAGCAGTTTCCTTTACTTTGCCGGCGCCGATGTAATAGGCATTGTTTATGGCTTTGAGATTCTGCTCCGTCCTTCCGGCCACTTCAAACCCGCAGGCCTCTGTCAGATTCTCGAGTTCCTCCATGGATTTGTGGAAATCGGGATCATTATTCAGATTGACACCAACTAACAGCGCTCTTTCCTTAAAGTCCACCAGACCACTCCTTTATGCTGCATGCACTGACATCCATTCACGTCCGACATTGCTGCCGCTGTTCCGTCCTCTGGCACACCAGTGTTCCTTATAAGTAATATAGCAGAAAAACTAAGGGCTGCAAATGAATATTTCACCTGCAGCCCGCTGTATGGACTTCTCCGTATCATTATTTACTCAGTAAGACCTGCCTGTATCATGTTTCAGATATCTCCACCTGCATCGCTACAAGCCCTGCAGCGCCGTATTTCTCTCTCAGCTTAGGCTTCTCTATCTTGCCGGTGGGATTGCGGGGCACCTTATCGAAGATTATTCTCTTCGGCCGCTTATATCTCGGCAGCGTCATACAGAACTCATTGATTTCATTCTCATCACAACTGTACCCGGGTTTCAGTTCGATTATCGCTGCAGCTATCTCGCCCAGACGCTTATCCGGCAGTCCGATGACGGCAGCATCCTTTATTGCTTCATGGGAGCGGAGATGGTCCTCGACCTGTACAGGGTATATGTTTTCCCCGCCGCTGATGATGACATCCTTCTTGCGGTCCACAAGGTATATGAATCCGTCCTCATCCTCCATAGCCATGTCTCCTGTGTACAGCCATCCGTCCTTCAGTACCGCCTCAGTCGCTTTGGGATCCCTGTAATAGCATTTCATGATACCAGGACCCTTGACGATGAGTTCGCCGACCTCGCCCTGCTCCACAGGCTCACCCATTTCATCCACGATCTTCGCTTCCCAGCCATAGCCGGGCTTTCCGATGGCGCCGACCTTGTGAATATTCTCAACGCCAAGATGTACACAGCCGGGACCTATCGACTCACTGAGTCCATAGTTTGTATCATACTGATGATTCGGGAAATACTCTTTCCACCTCTGGATCAGACTCGGAGGCACAGGCTGGGCACCTATGTGCATGAGTCTCCAATGAGAAAGGTCATAATCCCCGAGCTTCACATCACCTCTGTCTATTGCGTCGAGTATATCCTGTGCCCACGGCACAAGAAGCCATACGATGGTGATCTTTTCTTCCGAGACAGTCCGCAGTATCCAGTCGGGCTTTATACCGCGAAGCAGCACAGCAGGACTGCCTGAAAGCAGGCTGCCGAACCAGTGCATTTTCGCACCTGTATGATATAACGGAGGTATGCAGAGGAAGTTGTCCTCCCTGGTCTGTCCGTGGTGCTTCTGTTCTGTTATGCACGCAGATACCAGGCTCCTGTGAGAATGCAGTATCGCTTTGGGGAAACCGGTCGTCCCTGATGAGAAATATATCGCTGCATCATCATCGTCTGAAATCTCAACGTCAGGAGCTTCTGAACAACAGTTGGCCGTAAGCCGGTCATAACTCTCCGCAAATGAAGGGCGTCCCTCTCCGGCAAAGAAAAGCATCCTGACCTTCGGTATCTGATCGTATATGTTCTCCAGTCTGCCTATGAACTCAGGACCGAAAACCAGAGCTACGGTATCGGACAGATCAAGGCAGTATCGTATCTCTTCAGCCGTATAGCGGAAATTGAGCGGTACTGCGATGGCCCCTGCCTTGAGGATGCCAAAGTAAATGGGCAGCCACTCCAGGCAGTTCATCAGAAGTATCGCGACTTTCTCACCCTTTTTTATCCCGCGCTTGATCAGCAGATTTGCCATGCGGTTGGCTTTTTCGTCAAATACTCGCCACGTCATGTCACGGCGGTATTCTCCCGCAGGGTTGTTCTCAATAAGCTCGTACTCGCGCCATATTACATTGTGTCTTTCCTGGAGATCCAGATTGATTTCTGTAAGGCATATCTCATTGCCGTATAGTGCGGCATTTCTCGATAAAAACTCAGTGATAGGCACAACTCATCCTCCCGTTCTGCTGTAAAGATCTGAAAAATGCATTAAAAAACAAGACCGTGCTTCACAACTGCAAAACACTAGGAAGATTATATGACAATAACGGCATTTAATCAACAGTTTGAGGACAATAAAATTTGTCCGAAACTGCTCCCTGCCTTACAGAAACGCTTCCGGACATATAAAACAGACCATTTTCAGGTATCACAGCTATCCGACTTCTGCTTTATTTCGCTTTTACTTTTACAGATTTCATCATTTTTTCTATTTCGGCACCTTCGGCATCAGCATCTTCATCCTGTATATAAGTGCCCTGGACCATGATTACCAGACCGTCCTTGAAGTAATGGTAAAAAATCTGCCTCTGGACCATGCCTAATATGCTTATGTCCAGATGAAAGCGGGCTCCTTTGGTTCCGTCTATATCAATACTTTCCACTTCCGAGAATTCTGCTTGTTCAAACACTCCCTTTGTTATTTCCAGAGACTTCCTGGTATATTCAATAGCATCCTTTTCTCCGGGCGGTATCCTTGTACTCGTTACCATAATGTTGCTCATCTCATTTCGAGCCTGGAAATCTGAATATTGGCTCTCTTCTGTCTCCCAGCCATCAGCCAGATCGATTGTTACTTCGACACCAGCAGATACGGCAGCCTCCAGGTCCTCTACATCGATGTTCTCCAGAAGATCCTTCAAATCATCATCGACTTCTATTCCGAAATCCTCCAGGGCGTCGAGTGCCTCATCGATTTCCTTTTTCCTGGCTTCAGCATCACCCTTCTTCGAATCTCCGGTGTCATCCTGCTTCGTGGCTGCAGTGTCATCCCTTTTCACGGCTGCTGTATCTTTTTCGGTGCCATCGGTCCCGTCGACCCTCTTTACTCCACAAGCCGCGAGCACAGCCAGCATCATGCACAATGCCAATACAACTGCCAATGTTTTCTTTAGCATGGTGATCCCCCCATCATAATTTTAGCTCATTACCGTCAACCTTCTGACAGACCCAAGCCTCCGCCTGCCCTGTATTGACTTTATCTTCAAGCTATATTCTATTGCAAAGCATTGTCTTATAATATCACCCCTCAGGGGTGAATCCCCTGGAAAAAGGATGATTTTGCAATGCCGGGAGGGTGATTATTCAATATTATGGCGATCAGGGATCAAACACTGCTTTCTGCCAGAAGAAGAAAATCATATATCGGCTTCAGCTTCCTGAAACCATTTATGAGCACATCCGGCAACCCGGCTGAGAATGCAGGTCCAAAATCCCTGCTCACATTTTCAAACACTATGTTTCTCCTGTTGAGCCACTGCTGCATATTCTCCGGCTGCTCCGGATACCTGTTTCTTTTGTATATTTCTCCACCTATGACAAACTCATCCTGACTTTCATATGCTTTCAGAGCGGCCATAAATGAAGGATGCCTGTCCAGTATCATCTCCCTCATCTTTGCCATGGAAGCCGTCCGGGCTTTATAATATCCAACTCCGTAGCTGATTCCGTACTGGCCCAGTTCAAACCAGAAGCACGGCGATATCGACATCTGCGATTTGTCCCGCAGAAAAACGATCCAGGCATTGTCCCTGTAAAGGGTCTTATCCTTTGTGAACCTGGTATCTCTCCTGACCCTGGATATGATCTTTGAGGGAACTGTTATGATACTGCTGTCGATCTCCTTCATGGCAGGTGACAATTCCTTAACCAGCTCGACAAAGGGTTCATAGACATATTTCCTGTACACATGTTTATGCTCTTCGTACCATTCCTTGCTGTTGTTCATCCTGTTTTCCAGAAGGAAGCGCGGCGCTTCCTGCGAAAATCCATCAAAGCCCATATCTCATCCTCCGATTTGCTATTGAACTCGAATATATATAACCAGCATATAATTCCTTATATGATGATCCACACATATTACATATATCAAAAAGGTTTCCGTCCTCACAGAGAGCCGAACTGCACCCATCCGCTTCCCGTATACCGGTACTGTGCCTGCATCAAACCCGGACCGATCAGTTCAGAGATTTTCTCAGACCCATACCCGGTTATACAGTAAATTTTTCGAGTGCAGTTGTCAAGCTGTTCGGGTTTCTTGTCATCTCAGCTCCCCTGCCTATTAACTATAAGAATACCACCCTTATTTCCATTAATATTTCACACTGATATAACACCATATTTATCCGGCTGCATACAGGCTATCCCCATCCGGTGCAGAAGTGCAAGAACTGTTTTGCAAATTGTACAAAAATTTTCGTAAAAATACCAAAACTTTTTACAAAAAATAATTGACAATTCACCCTGACCGTGTTAAAATTTTATCAAAGATAGTTAAATATTTATCAATGTTCACATCAATCAAGAAGAAAATGGTAACCAGGGATTTGCGGTAAGCAACGGTAAAGGAGGGTTAGATATGACTAAGACAAGAAAATACGAAATCATAGACAGCGTCCAGAAGCTGGAAGCAGCAGTTGTACGCGTAAGAGAAGCTCAGAAGATATATGCAGGTTATACACAGGAACAGGTCGACAGGATCTTTTTCGAAGCAGCCATGGCTGCAAACAGGGAACGTATACGCCTGGCAAAAATGGCGGTGGAGGAGACCGGCATGGGCGTCGTGGAAGATAAGGTCATCAAAAACCATTACGCATCTGAATATATTTACAATGCTTATAAAAATGTGCAGACATGCGGAGTCATCGAAGAGGATAAGGCATGCGGCATCAAAAGGATCGCCGAGCCGGTCGGCATCCTGGCAGCAGTCATACCGACCACGAACCCTACCTCCACAGCGATATTCAAGATACTCCTGGCTCTGAAAACCAGGAACGGCATCGTTATAAGCCCTCATCCCAGGGCAAGGGAGTGCACGGTCGAGGCCTCTAGGATCATACTCGAGGCGGCAGTCAAAGCCGGAGCACCTGAAGGGATAATCAGCTGGATCGATGTTCCGTCCCTGGAAATGACCAATTATATAATGAAGCAGTCTGATTTGATCCTTGCCACCGGCGGACCCGGCATGGTGACGGCTGCATATTCCTCCGGCAAACCGGCCATCGGCGTAGGTCCCGGCAACACCCCGGCTATTATCGACAGCTCAGCAGACATACTGCTGGCGGTCAATTCAATAATACATTCGAAGACCTTCGACAATGGGATGATCTGTGCATCCGAGCAGTCAGTCATAGTTGACGATGATATCTATGATGAAGTAAAGGCTGAATTTGCCAGACGGGGATGCCATTTCCTCAATGAAGATGAAACGCAGAAAGTGCGCGAAACAATCATCATAAATGGAAAGCTGAATGCCAGGATCGTTGGTCAGACAGCTCCGGCAATTGCTTCACTTGCTGGGATCAGCGTGCCGGAAAATACTAAGATACTGATCGGCGAAGTCGAAAAGACAGATCTTACCGAGCCCTTTGCATATGAGAAGCTCTCACCTGTTCTTGCCATGTACAGGGCAAAGGACTTCGGTGATGCCCTTGACAAAGCTGAAAGACTTGTAGCCGACGGAGGTTTCGGCCACACGGCTTCAGTGTATCTTGACACTGTACGCGCAAAAGACAAGCTGGATGAATTCGCAGCCAGGATGAAGACCTGCCGGATACTTGTCAACACGCCATCAGCCCAGGGCGGCATCGGCGATCTCTACAACTTCAGGCTGTCACCGTCACTTACACTGGGCTGCGGCTCCTGGGGCGGCAACTCGGTATCCGAAAACGTTGGCGTGAAGCATCTGATCAATATAAAGACGGTAGCAGAAAGAAGAGAGAATATGCTCTGGTTCAGGACCCCTGATAAGGTCTATATGAAAAGAGGCTGCCTCCCTGTTGCTCTCGAGGAACTCAAATATGTCCTCGGCAGGAAAAAGGTATTCATCGTTACGGACAGCTTCCTGTACAGCAACGGTTACACAAAGCCTGTCACAGATAAGCTCGATGAATTGGGTATAGTCCACACGACATTCTATAAGGTCTCTCCGGACCCGACTCTCGAATGTGCAAAGGAAGGCGCGGCGGCCATGAAAGCATTCGGGCCCGACTGCATAATCGCCCTCGGAGGCGGTTCACCGATGGATGCCGCCAAGATAATGTGGGTGCTTTACGAGCATCCTGAAGCTGACTTCATGGATATGGCAATGCGGTTTATGGACATCAGAAAGCGCGTTTACACTTTCCCGAAGATGGGTGAAAAAGCATACTTTGTGGCCATACCTACAACATCGGGCACTGGCAGTGAGGTCACACCATTTGCAGTCATCACCGATGAAAGCACCGGAGTGAAATATCCGCTGGCTGACTACGAACTGCTGCCGGATATGGCGATAGTAGACGCAGATCTGATGATGGATCAGCCAAAGAGTCTCACCAGTGCTTCAGGCATCGATGCACTGACACATGCGATCGAGGCATATGTTTCTATGATGGCTACCGATTACACAGACGGACTTGCTTTGAAAGCGATAAAAATGGTGTTCGAGTATTTGCCCCGGGCATATGAAAAAGGCGCAGCCGACCCGAAGGCCAGAGAGAAAATGGCCGATGCTTCCACTATCGCAGGCATGGCATTTGCAAATGCATTCCTCGGCGTCTGCCATTCGATGGCACACAAGCTTGGAGCCTACCACCACCTGCCTCATGGCGTTGCCAATGCACTGCTGATATCTGAAGTGATCCGCTTCAACGCAGCGGATGCTCCCGCAAAAATGGGTACTTTCCCGCAGTACGATCATCCGCGCACGCTGGAAAGATACACTGAGATAGCTGATTTCCTCGGTATAAGGGGCACGACTGATGGGGAAAAGCTGGAAAACCTGATCAGCGCCATAGAAGATCTCAAGAAGAAAGTCGGCATCAAAAAGAGCATCAGGGATTATGGCATAAAGGAGAAGGATTTTCTCAACAGCCTGGATGAGATGGCTGAGCAGGCTTTTGATGACCAGTGCACCGGCACAAATCCGAGATATCCTCTGATAAGCGAGATCAGGCAGATATACCTGGACGCTTACTATGGCAGGAAGCAAAGCCTGCGGGAGTCTGTAAAGGCAGAAGACAAAAACGAAAGGCGCAAAACTGCATAAAATAAGGGAGCGCCAATGAAGCGGTCACATGGGGTTTGATAAAACTTCACTGAACAGCTTCATCGGGTTTAGATAGAACCAGTCATGATCAAGCACTTTTGCTTGCAGTGACTGGTTCATTTTTTGCTATTGCAGGCGCAGATCCGGAAAATCAGTGGTACATTCGTTATCACATCAGATGATATATTTAGGCCTGAAGATGTATGCCGCTGGTGAACCTGTAAAAGCTGAACTGCCGGGGAATTCCCGGCAGTCCAACAGGGAGGTATGAAAAATTCCTATGCTGTTGATACCATTATTTCAGCTGGTTGTCTTGCTGATGCACGCAAAACAGCTTAAAATTTTGCAACTGGTGTATTGAAGAACATATGACAAAAAGTTTTGCTATTGACGATAAAGCATTGCAACTGTTATTCTCCGGAAGCATACTCGGTGGTCAATGAAGTGCGCGCTACGAAGATCTTCAGATGTCTCATGAAGCGCTTGTCCTTCTCTGCTATTTTCAGTCCGGCTCTGAATTTCCCGTCCAATGGTATGCAATATATCACTTTGCATTTTATCTCATATGGTATCCTGTCCAGCAGTATTCTTATTCCGAGTATCCTGCCGGTTTCGATTTCTTTGTCACAGATTATTCCGATACCGGCGACAGACAGATCCACCACCGTCAGATCCAGCGGGTTTCTCAGCTCGACAGGCTCTTTATCGATAGCTTCATACACTGAATCACAGGTGATCTTCTGTACATGCCTGACTCTTACAAAAAGTCTCCTTTCTGCCAGCACCTCTTTATCGAGCTTGTCGATTATGGCCCTGTCGTTTCCCCAGACATTTTCGTCCAACAACAGTGCTGACGTTCCCGGTCTGCCTTTATTTGCCGTGCCCGTCCTTTCGGATACGGCATTTCGCAGGGCTTGCGTCAACTGGTCATCACCGGTGCCGTGGGATCGGCCAGGCCTGTTTCCATATTTGTTCTGGTTGCTGCTGATAATGATCTTGTTAGCCATGACCTCGCTCCTTACCCCTGGAATACCAATCCCCCATATATATCATAACATTTCGGCCGTAATGTAAAAATAGATGATATGTCCTATGGTATAGGACTTTCGGACTATTTTAGCACTATTTGAAGACTATTACGAAGCTGATCCACTCTTTCTCCTCTATACCCCCGCCGCTATCCTGATCTGCTCCTGATGGGCAGGAGTGATCTTCCCGTCCATATGTCGGGGGCTGTTTATGATTATCGGCTGTCTCGGGAAGCTGTGGATTACACCATTTATTATTATCCTGTCGGGGAATCCGACAGA
>DGEE01000060.1 GCA_002385815.1 Hungateiclostridiaceae bacterium UBA3934 | reverse complement strand
ACAGACCAGAAGGCTGTCCTGATGCAGGCTGCGTCAGAGGCCGGCGATACCGGGAGCGGCACCGATGTCATCAGGGCGCTGGAGGCGGCTGCAAAACAGCTCAGTCCGCTTCCCACAAATAAAAAGGTCTTCATATTCGTGACAGATTCTGCCATGCAGGATGTCGACCATCGAGGAGGCGGAAGTGCTGATTTCGCGCTCAAGGAACTGAAAGATGAAGGGATACGCTGCCTTTTCGTAGGCGTAGCAGATGCTCACTATGCTGAAGACTCGTTCAAATACGCAGCAGAGATGACCGGCGGCGATTATATAATCACACAGGATATCAACGAAGTCACGGCAAAACTGAATGAGCTTGAGAAAAAGGTCACAGTACCGCTCAACCAGGAAGAAATGATTCCGTTCTCTATCGGCATCAGGGCACGGACAGAGGATGGATCCATAATGGACTATTATGCTACCAAAAGCCTGGCCGGGTTCACCACAAGGACAAAGCCGGGCACAGCCCTGGAGCCGAGAACTCCGATAATCACCACCGGCGGTAAAATGATCCCTCTGTACGACAGGGAGACCGCCCGGCTTGTCACCGGCGGAACCCGGCCCAACAGCGGGGCGCTGGCTATCACATCCCATGTCGATTATGAAGAAGGCCGGGAAGGAACCGCAGGGCAGTCCGCTGACGCGGCTGCTCCATCGACAATGACCGGCAGCACATCATACGGCAAATCTGGCAAAAACCAACTCATCAGGATGGCGGTAAAGGATGCGTACACCTTCGATGTCCTTGCAGGCGTCGGGGCGGACGACGAGAAACAGTTTATTGCGCTCAATATGGAGATCGATTTTCCAAAAGGCACCGCAACACAGATGGAAGCATACATTATCCCCTCAATAATGCAGCACTTTTACCTGAGCGTGAACAACGGTTCGCCGGTACCGGCGTCAAAAGCCACATGGCTGGCTTCCGAGCCGCTTTCGACCCCGGGCAACGAATCAGTGACCATTGAAAAGGGAGACAAAAAATCAGGCGTCCTGGTGTTTTATGCCGACAAACCGGAGAGGATCACGCAGCTCTCTTTGCACTATTATGACACGGTATACGGACATATACACATGCCGCTGGCAGGCACGGTCAGCGACCAGCTCACGGAAATAGCCGAGCTGCCGAAAACCCAGCCGGCCAGGATAACAGATGCCTTTTCCATGAGTGCTGCAGGAATATCTGACCAGACCGAATACGGCACATTCAGGCGTGATCCCTACATGGCGCCCGATAGTCCGGAATACAAGCAGTACACGGTGCTGAGGACAATACAGGTCAAATTCGACAGCAATGTACAGGCGCTTTTGGACCTGGACCCCATGGAACGCTTCTACTACGCTGTGGATACCACGGAAGGACCGCTCATGGCCAAAATGAACAATATCGTATACAACATCCCTCTTGGGTTTACCGGAAAGACTATGCTGGCTCCCGGAGCGTCAAACAGGTTCCACATGCCGTTTGAGATCCCCGAAGCACTTTCAGGAGTGTCTTCAAGGCTCATCGGGGACATCAGTGACGGCAGTCTCGATATCCCGGTGACATCCGGCTCGCCTGCCAAAACATCATCGATGGGCCTGAAATTTTCCCATGAGTATTTTGACCTTACAATAAACTCATTGGCCCGCAGTCCTTTCAGCAACAGCTATGTCATTCTTGATGTGACGGTCAGCGACAAAAAGGACGGTTTTGGTACGACAGGTCTGGACAGCATATTGGCGATCGAGGATAAAAATGCATCGGATGACCGCAGGTACATCGAGCCATACAGCCGCACATCCGAATACCTGTACGGGATCGACGGCGGATGGGCTGTCCTCGACGGTCAGACCAGGCGCGGCATCATGGAATTCTCCGTCAGTTCCGATACGTCTGGCAGGTATGTGCTGCGTTCTCCCTACTTCCCGGATATGGCAGTGAAAATCAGCGCAGACCGCTATCCTTATCCTGAACTGCTGGCTATGAAGCACCTGGTCAAAGTCGACACGGATTTTGAAGATGAACTGGATGAAGCGGTAAGCAAAGCTATTGCAAGATATGAGGCTTCAAAGCCAGCAGCAGAACCCCGGGCCAAAACCTTAAGCCTGTCATCGGCCAAACCGGAAGGTACTGACATTCCTGCACCGGCTGCATCGGTTTTCGGCAGCAAGGTACTGGATTCACTGACATCGGTGCAGGATTTCTTCCACGTTATGTACGCCATACGCTGGCTGCCCTCCGGAAGTCATCAGAACAGCTTTTATGCACCAGAGGCGGTTCTTGCGCAGGGCTGGGGCACAGAAAATGACATGTTCTACCTTGCGGAGCACATGCTTGCCAGGCTTGGTATCGAAAGTCAATTCCGGCAGGTTAAACTGCTTAACAAAGGCAAGGAAGCACTGATGCATCTCAGCGGTGTCGACAGAGTCCCGGATCATCTCCCTGCTTTGGCCTTTACAGATGAAAGCGGAGGATCCCACATATTCGTAGTGCCCTTCATGAGAGATGCAACTGAACTGTCCGGCCTGATCTGGCTGCCATCAACAGAAGGATCCGAACCGAAAAAGACGACTGTGAGAATGACGATAACCGCCACAGTAGAAGGTCCTCCGGAATCCGAAGGCTCCGGACAGTCCGGTTTATTCGACGCGTTCTCGGAGGCGCTCGGCGGATCGTCGGAGGACGCGGGTACTTCCGTAACTGTTACGAAAGAAATCGAGCTGCTCAGTGAAGAGCTGTCTATACCATCTCTTAGCCTCAGTCCTATCGATATAGGCTATAATATAGCGGCAAAATCTGAAAACGGCGGCGATCTGATAACGGCTGTGGTCAGCACCACAGACGGCCTGCTGCAGGGCAGCGACGCTATCGATACCGGACTCGACAGGATAAAGTCGGTCACTGTGTCATTGTATGTCACCGATGCCAGTAGCGGCGCATCTGTCCATACGACCATCCTGGAAAGCGGTCAGAAGCTGACAGATATATGCCACACCCTTGGATTCGGCCTGCCTGAGATGGGTGAGAATACAGTCAACATCCTGATGCAGGAAAGCAGGGTCATCGCTGCTTCTTCAGGCGGTTCAGGTACCCAGGCACTTGCAGATGCCAGCAATGCGTCAAAGGTCAGATGGTTCACGCGCAATGCCCTTTATCGCTATATTGCTGCAAGAACCGCTTATGATAATGAAACAGCGAAACAACTGGGACTTGTAATGGGCAGGGTAAGTGAACCCATGGCCGTCATGATCACCTGTAAATCAGACGGCACCAATGCAGTCGCCAGCTTCGATCTGATGCGCCATCAGAACCAGGTCCTGAGCGGCGAAGAAGATAAAATCCATGCATACAACCTGTTCAGCGGGATTTATGCCTCAGTTCTTGAAGGCGAAGCCCTGCCCGGCGGCGATGGTGTAAGCTTCCTTGACATATGGCAGGCTCTCCCGGGCGAAGCCGGCTTCATACTGATAGACGACAGTGAAGAATCCCGCACCGAGGCACTGTCAATGATGCAAGGAAAGTATCCGGCTGTATTGCTTGAACGCCTGCAGAACTCGATAGACTCATACAACAGCACAATATTCCTGGTGCCTGAAGAGCCGGGTATCATAGCGGGCAAGCAGCGCTGGGCATGGCTGGAGATCGATGCAGAGACCTATGAGGCAATATCCGTATTCGACACCGGCGAACGCTCCGGCGCAGCCTCTTATATACTGGGTATCACCGGCAACAAGTTCAATCAGACCTTCGTCGGGTACTTCGTCGGGATGAACTGTGCCTCCTGGTCCATAGCCGCCTACTCCCTTTCGCTGGATAACTACGGCGACATAAAGACAAATGCGGCTCTGACGTGCGCTGATGTGCTGAGGATGCTGGAAGAAGTGATATCATTGGCTGAAAAAGGTGCATCCGGCTATTTAAAAAGCAAAGTGAAAGATAAAGTGCTGGAAGATCAAAAAGCCTATAGAGATTACAAAAAAGTCAAAAAAGCATTCAAAGTGCCCTTAGGTTTCGCTGAAGGCTTCAAAATAGCCGTAGAGGTATACTTCGGCCTTTAATCTTCGGTGGCATGATCTTCGGGGTCAGTCTTGAAATTCCACTTTCGTTTTGAACCTGGATACCGAAAGGTAAGATTTCAAGTCCGACCCCGTTTTATTCCTCCGGAGAATAAACTACTACCTTGTTGCCGTCCAGTTCCACCTTAACCTTGTTTTTGCCCTTCAGACCCAGGGTCTGCAAAAACTCTGCCGGTATCTGCAGCCTGCCGGCTCTGTCCAGAACGACCAGTTCATCATGAGTTTCAGATTGATCGCCGAAAACGCCCTCGCCCATTGCTGCAAGCTCTTCAGCATAGGATCTTCTTCTTATGAATTCACTGCTGGTCCGCCCGTCCCGGATGGCCACGACTCTGTCCACCTTGCGTGATATCTGCCTGTCATGAGTGACTATCACCACCGTCACACCAAGCGCTTTATTCAGTTCGCGAAAAACGTCGAGTATCGTGGCTGCGGTCCGGCTGTCCACAGATCCTGTGGGTTCGTCTGCCAGCAGCAGTTTCGGATCATTTGCCAGTGCTATGGCTATGGCGACTCTCTGCTGCTCGCCCCCTGACAGCTGGCTTAGCTTATTATTCCGTCTGTTCAGCAGTCCTACCAGGTCCAGAAGCTGTAATGCACGGCTTCGTCTGTTCTTTTTGCCTGTAAGACGCATCGGCATTTCCACGTTTTCCTGGGCAGTGAGATATGGTATGAGGTTTCTGGCATTGTTCTGCCAAATGAAGCCCACCGTTTCCCGTTTGTATTTGATCAGCTGCTGTTCATTGAATTTCAGCAGATCCTGTCCGTCAACGAATAATTTGCCTGCTGAGGGTCTGTCCAGCCCTCCCAGCATATTCAGCAGTGTGGACTTGCCGCTGCCGCTGTTTCCGATTATGGCCATCAGCTCGCCCTTCTCCACCACCAGATCGAGGCCCTGCAGCGCTACGACTTCAAGATCCTTGGTCTTGTAGATCTTGACAAGGTTTTCGCATTCGATCATCCTGGGCCGCTCTGTCTGACCGCCGGCTTCAGGCACGCCGGTCGCTTCGTCGGGCATATCGATATTGATACGTTCATCTTGCATCTATGATCTCACCATCCTCCAGAGTCAGTACATGGTCTGCGATCTCGATCATGCTGGGGTCGTGGGTAGTCATTACTACAGTCAGGCCCTCCAGTTCGACAAGGTTCCTGAACAGTTTCACCACCTGTAGACCCATTTGGGTGTCAAGCTCAGCCGTAGGCTCATCGGCAAACACAACGTCCGGCCTGTGTGCTATGGCCCTGGCAATAGCCACTCTCTGCTGCTCACCGCCAGAAAGCTCATGTGGCCTGTGATCCATCCTTTTGCCCAGGCCTACGAGGGAAAGGCATTGCCTGGCTCTCTCGCTCCTCCCCTTCGCTCCGGCTCCGGCGATCCTCAGTCCGAATTCCACATTCTCATATGCTGACATCATTGAAATAAGGGCTACTGACTGGAACACGAATCCCATATGCTTCCGTCTCAGCTCATTTTTGACCCTTTCGCCTGCGCGCGTTATGTCAATGCCGTTAAAGACCACTGTTCCTGAATTAGGCTTGTCAAGTGCTCCCAGCAGATTGATGAGTGTAGTCTTGCCTGAACCCGACCGCCCTCTCAGTATGGTCAGCTTCCCCTTCTTTATCTCTATCGAAACGCTTTTCAAGGCGTGGACTATCGTATTCCCCGATTTGAAATCCCTTGACAGGTTTTCGGTTTTGATGATCCAACTCATTATCCGACCTCCGATAGTTGCTTTATTGGACACTTCCCGGCTGCGGTGCCGTCAGTCTTCGCCAAGCTTGACCGCCTGGTCTATCCTGATTTTCGAGATTATCCTCCACAGGGTCATGAATCCCAGCGTGATCATTATGCCGATAACGATGTACACCTTGATATAGTCCTCTCCGTATGCCATTATTCTGAACGGAGGCACCTGATCCGCTGCGCTGTACATTATCTGGAGCAGGGGAATGAACATATCCCCTGTCATGCCCCCCACGATAACTCCCAGTACTATGGCAGCTCCGGACACGAGCAGCTGCTCGCAGGCCAGCATCCCTATCACCTTCGCCAGCGACATGCCCATGGCCCGCAATATGCCAAACTGCAGCGTCCTGTTCTGGATCGATATGATCCAGTAGATCAGGAATCCCAGCAGGCTTATGAGCATCGATGCTATGAACCCCAGCGTGAGCATGCCGTTCATACCTTGCAGCAGGGCATCGTTTTTCATCTTCACAAGTTCCTGATCCGTGTAGTCTATGAATAACAACTCCAGATCCTTATTGATGATGTCGTCATTTATCTGCTTGTCTGAAACACCATCAGCTTTTTTGATCCAGACTTCATACGGCTGCAGTGCCATTTTGTTCTGTATATATGACAGGTTGGCCACCACGAGTCCGGGCTCGTCCATCACTCTTTTGGAAGCCCTGGGATTGAAGGACGGCCAATAGTCTACAAAGGCAAATATGGTTCCTTCCAGATAACTTTGATCGCCCCATGTGATATATACGGTGTCGCCTGCCTCCAACCTGTATTTTTCCTTCAGGTTGGATGAAACGAGAAATGCAGTGGGCGCTTCTGACATCAGGTTCAGATACTCATACCAGTGGTGCGGCAGCAAATCCGGTCTGAACCAGGCCACCTTCGCAAATTGGTCAGGGATTATGCCCATGATATTGATGCCATTTGCCCAGCCCATGGTAGTCTGCATCGTGCCGTCTTCTACATTGAGAACCTTTGTAACCAGTTCTGCCCCGGACAGGTTGGCATAATCATTGAAGTTCGGCTCAAAATAACGCAATGGCTCCTGTGACTGTGTTTCCGCCATAGGCGGCTGCTGTCCGGGCGGCGTCGTCCTCTGATTCGTTTTCCATACTGCCTGGAGCCGCACATCAGCTCCGATGGAATAACGTATCTTGTCCTCCATGTTTTTGTTGATGGTCCTTGCCGTGTTGGCATTGAAAAGCCCGATGGAAATGGCAAGTATCATGAAAAGCATCAGGAACTGCTCCTGGCCCCTGGATCTTCCGACCTGTATCAGCGATATATACGGGACAGGAGTCCATGACTTCCTGCCGATCCAGTAGATCGCTCTTATCAGGTATGGATAAAGTCTGATGAATAGCAGTCCTGCCCCAAGTATGAAAACGGTCGATGTCAGAAACAGCAATGGATCTATCTGGAGTTCATTGGCCGAAACTCCCGTGGTCTCCAGCACCTCCTGCTGCTGCCGGTACCTGTAGATACCGTATCCTGCGACCGCAAGCAGTATTATATCCAGGCCCATCTTCTTCCATACCGGTGCCTTTTTTGACCGTGCCTTTTCCTGCTTGTGGCTGACAATGGTCTTTCGTGATACTGAGATTACAGGTGCCAGCATGGTTATGATCAGAAAGAGGACAGCACACAGCGAATACAGGTATACCTTCGGGCTCAGCCGGACAGGCAGTGCTGTCCTTTGCACGAATTCCAGAAAACCGTTGGATGAGCCCAGGAATCTGCATATGAACATCCCCAGGAAAGGTCCTGTCAGGAAGGCCAAACCGGCGATGATAGAGCTTTCCAAAAGATAGCTCAGGAATATCTGGCTTTTTCCTGCACCTCTGCTTTTGAATACTGCTATTTCATTTTGATCATGATCGATTATAAGCTGCGACACCATGAATATGTAAAAGGTCAGCATTATCAGAACAGGCACTGTGAGGACCCACAACATATTCTGCAGCTGTATGGCTCTTTCATTGTACCTCGCCAATATCCTGTTTATCGGCATATTGAATTCGATGTTGACCTTATATTTCGAATACCACATTTCATGCTCTTCATATGTTTTTGTTATGTGAGCCAGGTTCTGCAGGGTTATTGCATGATAGTCGTATGCACAGTTCCACTCCGCTTCCGTGATCGGCGCGTTTCTCGGGCGGATGAATTCATCATTGAATAATTTGTAATCCATCATGAATTCCTTGTTGTGCTTTGAAAAACCATGGAGCCAGTAAACATCTCCGGGGTCCTTCATCTCAAAAATCCCGACGACCCTGACCTTGCACACTTCCTTGTAATCTTTTGTCGGATCGAGAAGAGTATATACATTATCAAGCAGCAGATCCTGTATTACCATTGCCTGCTGTGAAACTATGACCTCAATGACACCGTCAGTGATCTGATCCGAATACATCCTTCCCTTCGTGATGGTTATATGGTTTTCAAGATCCGAAAGAGCTCCCAGCCGTGCGAAAACCATCTCGGACCTGTGATCGTACTTGTCGGCAGGTACGAGGGGAAAGTTCAGGCTGCCCATTACCACATGGTGTGACGCGCTGATTATCGGCAGACCAAACTCATGTATCCTTTTGGTCATGATCTCCCTGTCGAAATAGCGCTGATTGCTTATCCTTTCCTCCGGTTCATTGTAATAGTTGAAGGTTGCTCTGACCATATATTGTCCGGGAAAATTCCCGGTTTCCAACTGGTAATTTTCCATATCCTTGGTCAGCATCCTCTGCAGGATGCCATCTGTATAGATAGGGATACAACTGACCAGGGCTGTGGCCATGATGGATCCCAAAAGCAGGCATATGATCAGCCAGGGATTGCTGAACATCCTTCTGAGCACTATCTTCAGCAAATCTTGCCCTCCATTCCGTTATTTTAGCTGCACACGGCCTCAGACACCGCAGCCTATCTCATTATCAAAAGCTCTCCTTCCTGAAGGCCTTTAACTACTTCCACTTCTGTATTGGTTTGTATTCCGATTTCTATGTCCCGTTCTTCCCTTATATCGTCCTTGAGCACATTGACAAATTTCCTGTTTGCAAATGAATTCACCAGCAGCTTGGGAATAACTATCACATCTTCCTTTCGCTCCAGTGTAAGCATAATAGATGCTAACTGGCCCAGCCTTATCCCCTCGGGCAGCTCATGGACGTCGATCAGCACGGATTTTCTCGTCTCTTCGTCCGCGTCGTCGGGTGCCTCCGCAGGGGTCATAACGATTTCAGCCTCATATTGCTTGTTGTTGATCTCGACAACGACATCCATACCGAGCCTGAAGACCGTCACCCTGTCTCCCGAGTACCTGAGCTGCAGCTGCGAGGGGTCTGCGACTCTCACGATGGTCTGATAGGCATTCACATAATCTCCCTGCCTGACATTTGCCACATACACCACCGTACCGTCGATGGGTGATACCAGCTTGCACTTCTCAAGCTCAGTTTTGAGCCTTTCCAGTCTTATCCGGTTCGCCTCCAGATCCAGCTCCGCCAGATCCAGTGATGTCCTGCTCCCGCCCACTATTTCGTAATTGGCTTTGGCATCTTCGTATACGATCTGCGACCTTTTCAACGCGATCTCCTGCAGTTGTATTTCATTCAACAGGGAATCGTTCTCAAGCTCTGCAAGAAGTTCGCCTTTTTTGACCTCCTGCCCGGGAGTTATATATATTTCCTTCAGCCTGTCCGATTTGACATAATAAAGGTCCTTTTGGTTGATGGATACGAAATTGCCATTGACTCTTATTACATTTTCAATGGTTCCTCTTGTGACCTCCAGTGTATCATAGGTAATCTTCTCGGGCAGTTTTATCGGCGGCGCCAGCACTTCCTCCTCCTTCGGGAAGAAATAACAGCCTGCAAGCGCAGTTGACAGTAATAATGAAATTAAGACGATGCAAATGCTCTTTGACAGGATCTTTCCGGTACGGTAATTTTTGGTACGATACAATGACAACACCTCTCGTATAAGTGATCGAAAATGCCTTTCATTTAATTTTAGCATTTGTTCTGACTATAAGGTAGTTGATTATTTCAGGATGATGGTGTTTTTTTTTATGAAAACGTATTTTGTTTGCTTTTCATTATTCCTTTTAATAAAATATTGGTAATGAGGTGCTTCGAATGAATCCTTTTCCTTCCCGCTACAGCAAAACATCCCGTAAAGCGCCCGGCATCAGCCGGCTGTATATGAGACTGAAATCACGCATCACTCTTTATTTTGTACTTATGGTGATGCTTCCCTCGATAGCAGTATCTCTTGTCATATACATGCACACACGTTCACTCATGGTACAGGCCTCATATGAAGCATCTCTCACCAGGATATCCAAGGAGAATGACTATATCGGATATTGTCTTGGAGAACTGGAACTGGCGATAGATTCATCAGTCAGTTCCATAAGCGCGCAACAACTGATACAAATGCTCAGGACCCCAAATGAGGAAAGCAATGAAGATATGCTGGCAGTTGTGGCGGCCAGCTGCCTGTCACCCGCCCAGTGGAAATCCCTGTCGGCAATATATGTGACAGATCCCGAAGGCATACGGGCTTCTTATGGTCCGGAGGCAGACAAGGCCGTCATCAGTGATCCGTCTTCCCGGAGATGGTTCACTGACGCACTGGACAATGGCGGGAAGGTGCTGATGCTAGGCACTGTACAGCGTTTCTATGCCGAGGGTGAGAGCCGCCTGGTGTTCAGCGCGGCAAAATCGATCAGCCATGGTGATGTCCGGGCTGTAGTCCTGTTCGACTTCAATCACAGCCTGCTCACAGATTTCCTGAGAGACCCGGTTCGGGATCCGGCATCTGACAGGCAGCCTGGAAATGCCGAAAGACTTATACTGGACAAGGACGGATATGTGCTTTACAGCCGCGATGAGGGCATGCTCACGGCAAAGGCATCCGAGGCGATCCTTGCCAGGATCAGTGACAAACAGCAGGATTTCAGCCGTATACGCTATAATGACAGCGATTACTATATGGCATACATGAAGTATTCTGAATTCAACTGGATCTTCATAGATCTTGTGCCTGCATCGAGCGTGACAGGCCGGCTCTGGCTGCGCAGTCCGCTGCTCATCACAAGCCTTGCGCTATTCGGTCTCATTAGCCTGATTTACCTCGGAGTACTGCTCCGACAGTTGAAGCCGATAAACGATCTTTCATCAGTCCTGTCCGATTATGAGAGCCACTTCACAGGAGGCGCCGCAAGTATGTCAATGCATCAGGCACAGGACAGAAGATCCGGCATAGGCGATCCTTCCGGCATCGATTACCTGATAGATAAAATCAGCAGCATCAAATTGAGACAAAAGGAAGCAGAGTTGAACTCGCTCCAGAACCAGATAAATCCCCACTTTCTTTACAACACCCTTGAATCGATCCGTGGTGCGGCATTGTACCACGGCATACAGGAGATAGCCTCCATGTCGAAATCGCTGTCACTCCTGTTCCGCTACAGCATCAGTGAACGCGTACTGGTATCTGTAAAGGAAGAGCTGCAGCATTTGGAAAACTATATTTCCATACAGAATTTCAGATTCGGGGACAAATTCCAGTTGCAGTACAGCATTCCTCCGGAATTTATGGATTATAAGATTTTGAAGCTCACGCTGCAGCCCCTTATAGAAAACTCCATCAAGCACGGACTTGAAATGAAGCTTGGCAAGGGTACGATCAAAATAGAGATACTGCAACTGAACAGCAATATCAAGATAGTGATCTCCGATGACGGACTGGGAATGCCCGCAAAGAAACTCGAAGAGCTCAACAGGTCGCTGGCGGTTATAAAAGGCGGGGATCCGGCCACAGCAAGCCATTCAGGGACCGGTATAGGCGTGATGAATGTCAATGCCCGCATCAAGCTCTATTTTGGCAATCAGTATGGCCTGAGATTCAGAGAAGCAGCCGTGGGTACGACAGTGGAGATCACACTCCCTGCTGTGACTGAAAGCCTGGAGGGTTGAAAATATGCTGAAGCTGATAATCGCAGACGATGAAAAATGGGTCAGAACAGCCATAAAATCGATCATTCGCTTTGATGATCAGGAGTTTGTGCTGGCCAGCGAAGCATCAAACGGCATCGAGACTTTGGAGCTGTGCCGGCAGCATGAGCCTGACATACTGATCACTGACATAATGATGCCCGGACTGAACGGCCTCGAACTGATAAGCGAACTGGCACGCACACAGCCGGAGATAAAGATAGTGGTGATCAGCGGCTATAACGACTTCGATTATGCCAGAACGGCGATGAGGTACGGTGTAAAGGACTATCTCCTGAAACCTGTGGATGAGAACGAACTTAACCAGGTCCTCAACAGGATAAAAAATGAAATCAGGGAAAAGGAAAGACAAAAGCTCGAAAGAGAATCCAGGCAGAAGCAGTACGAAAAAGTCCTGCCCGTCATATACGAAGCATTCCTGAACAAACTGATATCGCGGAACAACATGACTGTCGAAAATATAAGGAGCGAAGCGGAGAAATATGGGATAGATCTGTCAGGCGACACCTTCACGGTCTGCGTCATCTCACCGGATACAGGAACGCAGAACGGCGAAGACCAGGAGGCATACGACTATTACAGGACAGTAGTAAGAAGAGCCATGAAAAGGTTTGCCGACGCCGCAGCTTTCCCTTTTGAGAATGACAGGTCTCTGCTCGTCGCCATCGCCAGCGGGAAAAATGCAGTGGAGAGACTATGCAGAGCTTATGACGTCAGCAGCAGGATACTGCAAAAAAGGCGCGGTATCAGTATTTCATGCGGCATCAGCAGCGAAACATATTCCCCATGTATGCTGCAAATCCTGTTCCCTGAAGCTGTTGAAGCTCTTGACGCAAGATTCTGGAAAGGTCCGGGTACTGCAGCATCACATGCACCGGACATGCTGTCAGAAGATCCGAAGCTTTCACTGCAACAGGACACACTGAACAAAATCATCCTCAACATCAAGCTGTCAAATCTCAAAACTGCCATTTCATACATCGAAAATGTATCAGATTCATTGAATACAGCGCCTGCTCCAAACTACAAACCTGCCCTGGTAAAGGAGTTTTTCTGGCAGTTCATACAGTCGGTCATCACCATGCTTGATATCCAACTACCCTTCATTCGCCAGGAAACAGTGGTTTCAGGCCACCATCCATATGACAGGATCAGGGAGGTGCGCTTCTTCACTGATTTGGTAAATTATTCAAAGGAACTGCTCCAGCGCATTTATGACTTTTACCATGACAAAAACCCTGTCGACAGCACGAACCTTATCGAAAACGCCAAAAGAGTGATCGAGAGCAATTTCGCAGGTGACATAAGCCTTGAGCAGGTGGCAAGGCATGTGCATCTCAGCCCCGCCTATCTGAGCGAGTTGTTCAAGAAACAAACGGGGATGAGCTTCATCGACTATAAGACCATCGTCAGGATAGAGAATGCGAAAAAGCTGCTTTCAGATCCGACTGCCACCATCAGCGAAGTAAGTGTCAAGGTCGGCTATTCCGACCCCAAGTATTTCAGCAAACTGTTCAAGAAAATCACCGGCAAAACAGTGTACGAATTCAAAAAGGAGCAGATGGTATGAAGGCATCCCTCACTGTCAAAACTCATTCAGATTCCGTTTTCCTGTAATATGTCACATAAGTATAAGGAATATCACCATCGAAATGCTCATTGATTTCCTTTACATAATCATCTTCATCAAAGTACGGAAACACTGTATCGCCTTCAATTTCAGCATCGATCTCTGTAATATACATCCTCTCTGCCAGAGGCAATGCCTCCTCATATATCCTGGTGCCGCCGGAAATATAGACATCTCTGTCACCGGCAAGCTCGATGGCCTCTGCAAGAGACTTTACAGTATAGCAGTTTTCCGCATCAAAATTCTTTGTGCCGGAAACTACGATAGTAGTCCTGTTTGGCAGCGGCTTCCCTATTTCCTCATATGTACGGCGCCCCATTACGACAACATGGCCTGTTGTAAGCTCCCTGAAGCGCTTCTGCTCGCCTTTTATTTTCCAGGGAATGACCCCTTTGTTTCCTATCACACGGTTCTTTGCATATGCAACGATTATTGCTATCACTTCACCATGTCCTCCTGAATCATTGGTCGTATTTTCAAGTCCGCCCGGCAGTATTTGTACCTGTTTGCTTTGCTCCGACCAGCCTTTATCCATTTCGCCGTTCAGACCAATAAATCATCAATAATTCAATTATACCAGTTTTGTGCTGATCGAAACAGGTTAGCCGAATCTGACGAGGATGTTGACAGAGTCATTCGAATCATGTTATTATTAGACCATGCGGTTTAGACCGTCCGGTCTAGTTCATGGAAAGCGGTGCTCTTATTGAAAAAAAGTAATTTCAACTACCATACTCTTATAGGTGAAGGAAATCCATTGCTGCGTTACCCCGGCCTGAAAGAAGCAGCTATTGACGAGTTTGCCATGAGAAGATTTGAGGATACATCCCTTAATGATATCCTCAAAAAAGCCGGCATGAGCAAAGGAAGCTTCTATCACCACTTCGGAGATAAATTCGGGCTTTATCTGGCCGTTATAGACATCATTGCTCAAAAGAAGCTCTCCTTCTTTTATCCCCTTATGCAGGAAAACCTGGATACCAGTGATTTTTTTGGCATGCTCAAAAAAGTCATGCAGGCAACGACAGAATTCATGCTGTCCGATGAACGTATGCACCATCTTTCCAACAGGCTGATGGAGGAGGACGATGGATTCCGCAGCCGATTGTACAGCTTATTTGGAGTGGATTATTACAAATCATTCAGTGAATGGGTTTATCAGGGAGTGGAGTCAGGACAGATCGACAGCATCTATTCTCCTGAATTTGTAGTCAAAATCATTGAAATAATGTTTTCCAACATCCACAAGCTGATTTCTTCCGGAGATCCTGAAAACCTGCTTGGTACAGCTAACCAGGTGATAGATGTGATCCGGTATGGTATATCCCGTAAGCATCCGGTTGCCGACGATCATCAGGATAAACGGCATCTCTCAGCAAGTAAATGAAAGGGGAAAGGTTATGGTAACTGCTTTCAGTGTCAGGAATCTGTACTTCAGGTATCCATCCTCTGCCGAAGATACCATCAAAGGTATAACCTTCGATGTATACGGGGGTGAGATCTTCGGCCTATTGGGCCCATCCGGGGCCGGGAAATCCACTACTCAGAAAATACTCGTGAAATTGCTTGAAGACTACAAAGGCAGTATAGAATACTTCGGCAGGGATCTCAGAGGCATGGATCATTCATTTTATGAAGAGGTTGGTGTCGGCTTTGAAATGCCGGTACATTTCACCAAGCTGACAGCCCTTGAAAACATGCAGTTTTTCTCAGGCTTCTACAAAAGCACAACTGATATCCGCAAACTAATGGAAAGGGTCGGCTTGTGGGAATACCGCGACATGAAGGTCGGCGAATATTCCAAGGGGATGAAGGTGCGTCTTAACTTCGTCAGAGCAATGCTCAACGATCCGAAGGTTTTATTTCTGGACGAGGTGACAAATGGACTCGATCCCGCCAATGCCCGGATCATAAAGGATATGATAGCAGAATTCCGTAATCAGGGCGGCACAGTATTCCTTACCACCCATTTGATGAATGATGTGGAGGATCTCTGCGACAGAGTAGCATTCTGTGTCGATGGCAAACTGGTGGAGATTTCAACGCCGAGGGACCTTAAGCTGAAATACGGCAAGCGGGAAGTAAGGGTGGAGTACAGGGACAATAAGGCTGTTAAAACCGCTGTCTTCCCCCTCGATGGGATCGGCTTCAACAAGGAATTCCATAATCTCCTGCAAACCGCAGGCATCGAGACAATCCACAGCGGGGAAACAACGATGGAAGATATTTTCATTACTGTGACAGGGGTGAAGCTGAATGAACACGCTGATCAGACTGATTAAGGGCGAACTGACAAGGCTGCTGAAATACAAGATCCTTCCTGTAAGTCTGGCCACTTCAGTTCTGTGGATCGGGCTGTTCCTGTCCGTCTCCGCCAGGGAGGCCTGGGATCTGGCTTCGCTGGTAATATTTGTTGACGTTGCGGCTATGTCCGTTTTGCTTCTTGGCGCATCACACCACCTGGAAAAGCAGGACGGCACTATCCGCACCATGATGGTCATGCCTGTATCCTTAGTGCAGATCATCACAGCCAAGACAGTCGCTTCCATGGTCCTCGCCATTGAATCGGCAGCAATCACATCTCTGGCCCTTTACATTATCCATAAAATCACCCTCAACTATGCCATGCTGCTTTTGTTCGTGGTCATTTCCTGTGCTGCCCATGCAGCCATCGGCTTTGTGCTTTCCCTCAACAGCAGGGACTTCAATTCCATGCTGGGACTGCTGATGGCTTATATGTTTATCTTTATGATACCTTCTCTTCTGTTCGCCTTTAAGGTTTTCGATGCTAAATACGAGTGGCTTATTATGATTTCACCCTCCCATGCTGCAAATCATCTTATTACTTCCGCTGTGACGGGAGAGTATAAGCCAGGTATGATCATCGTCGGATGCCTGTACCTTCTGATACTGGCCGGAATACTGTTCAGGTTCGTCGTCTGTCCGAAATTCAAAGACAATGCGGTAAGGGGGTAATAAGATGCGCAAATATATGTCATTGCTGAAATATGAGGCCAAAACAATCATTCGCGATCCCATCAACATATATATGCTTGCTTTCCCGGCGATCATCCTGGCTTTATCAGCCTTTGTCTTCCCCATGATCTTTGATTCCATCGATCCCATGAAGGGAGCCATGCTCAAGATAACGATGCTCCTGCTGATAATTATCATCCTGACTTTCGGGCCCTTTTTCCTGGCAATCATGGCTACCTTTCTATTGCTGGAGCACAAAGATGAGCACACACTAACTACAATTGCCGTTACCCCCGTGGGCACCTCCGGCTACCTGAAATTCAAATTGACATATACCTACCTGATGTCAGTCGTGGGCATTATTATAGTCCTTGGAGGCACCAAGCTCCTTGCCGGCGACAAGTACTCCATTATGGGAGTCTCCTTTTTCGGCAGCACAAGCCCCGCGCACATAATTTCCTTTGCATTTGTCAGCGGATTGTCTACTCCTGCATTGGCTTTGCTGCAGGGTTCACTGGCAAAGAACAAGGTAGAAGGCTTTGCAATGATCAAGGGAACAGGGATATTAGCACTGGTTCCGGCTTTGATGGTTCTGGAAACCTTCCAGGGGAAACTGCAGTACCTGCTGGGTCTTTTCCCAAACTTCTGGGCTATAAAGGGCATGCTCGTTAACTTCATGCCGATGGCTGACAGCTCTGACTTAAGCTTCCCGGTATACCTTTTGATTGGATGTGTGTACAACCTGATACTGTTGGCTGTTGCCTACAGACTCTTTCTTAAGAAAGCCGAATACTAGGAAACTCTGCCCGAGCTGAACTATAC
>DGEE01000008.1 GCA_002385815.1 Hungateiclostridiaceae bacterium UBA3934 | reverse complement strand
CAGACAGGGATCTCTGCCATAGACGGGCTCAACACACTGGTCCGCGGACAGAAGCTGCCCATATTTTCAGGCTCCGGCCTGCCGCATTCGCAACTGGCTGCGCAGATAGCGCGTCAGGCGAAAGTTTTGGGCACTGACAGCAATTTTGCAGTTGTATTCGGAGCAATTGGTATCACGTTTGAAGAAGCTGATTATTTCATCAGCGATTTCAAAAGAACAGGAGCCATCGACAGGACGGTTTTGTTCATGAACCTTGCCAATGACCCTGCCATTGAGCGTATATCGACGCCGCGTATGGCTCTGTCGGCAGCGGAATATCTTGCTTTTGAGAAAGGCATGCACGTGCTGGTCATCCTCACCGACATAACCAATTATGCCGAAGCACTGCGTGAAGTTTCGGCAGCACGTAAAGAGGTTCCGGGCCGCCGCGGGTATCCGGGCTATTTGTATACAGACCTGGCGACTATCTATGAGCGTGCAGGCAGGAAAAGAGGTTATGAAGGCAGTATCACACTGATACCGATACTCACGATGCCTGAGGATGACAAAACTCATCCGATCCCGGACCTGACGGGATATATCACAGAAGGACAGATAATACTGAGCCGTGAGCTGCATAAAAAGGGCATAACCCCTCCCATTGACGTCCTTCCGTCCCTGTCCCGACTTAAGGACAAGGGTATAGGTACCGGCAAGACAAGGGAGGACCATGCCAATACGATGAACCAGCTCTTCGCTGCTTACGCAAGAGGCAAGGAAGCCAAGGAGCTTGCGGTCATATTGGGTGATGCGGCTCTTACCGACGTTGACAAGCTCTATGCCCAATTTGCAGATGCATTCGAAGAGGAATATGTTTCCCAGGGATATGATACCGACAGAACTATCACAGACACACTCAATCTCGGATGGAAGCTGCTGTCGATACTGCCTGTCGGCGAACTGAAGCGTATAAGGCAGGAGTATATCGATAAATACCTGCCAAAAAAGGAATCAGGGGAGTAACGGTCGATGGCTAGATTGAATGTAAACCCTACCCGTATGGTGCTGACCGGGCTGAAAAAAAGGCTCAAAACAGCAAGGAGAGGGCACAAGCTGCTTAAAGACAAGCGAGATGAGCTTATGAAGAGATTTCTCGAGATGGTGAGAGAGAACAAAACTCTCAGAGAAGAAGTGGAGGATAAGCTCCGGCAAGTCCATTCGCGTTTTGTCATGGCCAGGGCCGAGATGAATTCCGAGGTTCTGGAGGAAGCGCTCATGTTCCCGAAGCAGAAGGTGGAGCTGAAAGCATCGACAAGGAACATCATGAGCGTCGATGTCCCTGTGCTGGAATTCCATACCGAGTCTGATGATGAATCAGACATTTATCCCTATGGCTTCGCGAACACATCCAGTGAGCTGGATGCGGCCATAGCCACACTCTCAGAGCTGACTCCGACGCTTTTGCGACTGGCGGAGCTTGAGAAGGCAGCACAATTGCTGGCTGATGAAATAGAAAGGACAAGACGCAGGGTCAATGCGCTGGAACATGTCCTGATACCGAATCTTGAGGAGACGATCAAGTATATAGTCATGAAGCTGGATGAGAACGAGAGAGGAAATCTGACAAGGCTCATGAAAGTCAAGGATATGATGCTGGAACAGGCTCATCACTACAGGGAAAGATACGGGGCACAATAGGAGCGGTATGCAAGCTGCACGCCGTTCTGTGCTCTGCCCGGAGACTGAGATGATTGTTTGCGGGGCTTAGTTCCGTATAGTGTCCGGACCGATTTGAAATCTGCTTAAGACCAGGCTGTATAGTCTCACGGCTCAAGACCATATCGATATATCATGTGCAAATCGCACAGCAGCAAGATCAGATAATATAGTTCCACGGCTGAAAAGCCTTCTGCTGAATGAGCAGAGGGCTTTTGGTGCGAATATGGCATTTTATCAACAAAACCTGTTTTTCGGGGGAATATGACTATTGGGATACTGTACGCGGATTTTCCTCTATGGCTCTCGTGATACAGTATGCTTATCTTCGGTTTTGACTCGTAAAATCTGTTTCGTTGGTATATAATCTAACTGAAAGATATAGTATTTTTCATGTACGCTTTGTTACGGAGGGCGGCGGATGTTTACTGTAAAGCTCAAAACGCTTATGGAAGAGTTCCACCTGGAACCGGTTTGCATGACTGAATCTGCAGGTGATATCGATATCACCACATCCGATGTGAACAGACCAGGACTGCAGTTGTCGGGATATATGGAATATTTCGGATCGGACAGGATCCAGATCATAGGCAAGGTGGAGATGACATATCTTGCAAGCTTGTCGCCTCAGGAACGGCAAAAGAGGCTGGACGAATATTTCCGAACGGGGTTTCCCTGTCTTGTCATCGCAAGGGATCAGGAGCCATTCGGGGAGATGGTGCAGGCTTCTCAGAAATACTCCATACCGATCCTGAAGACCAGGGATATCACATCAAGATTCATGAGCGGTCTCATCCGCTATCTCAATGTGATGCTGGCTCCGAGGATATCACAGCACGGAGTACTGGTGGAGGTATACGGGGAAGGCATATTGATCCTGGGAGAAAGTGGTGTGGGTAAGAGCGAGACAGCCCTCGAGCTCGTAAAAAGAGGCCACAGACTCATCGCAGACGACCTTGTTGAGATAAGGAGAGTTTCAGACACTACGCTGCTGGGCTCAGCACCTGAGAATATAAGGCACTTTATAGAAATACGCGGGATAGGGATAGTCGATGTTAAGAACCTGTTCGGTATGGGCGCGGTCAAGATGCAGGAGAATATAAACCTGGTGATAAAGCTGGAACTCTGGAAAGAGGGCAAAATGTATGATCGCCTGGGCCTGGAGGACCAGTTTACGGATATTCTCGGTATTTCAGTACCTTCCCTGGTCATACCTGTCCGTCCCGGCAGGAATCTGGCCATCATTGTCGAGGTGGCAGCCATGAACCACAGGCAGAAGAAGATGGGCTACAATGCGGCAAAGCTCTTAAGTGAGCGTTTCCTTAAATACGATGACTGAGCAGCGGCGGCTCCGCAACCACATAAAAGCATTATTGGTCGGATGGAGCAGTATACGGAGCATATAACGGAACAGGAGAAACAGTACATGGAGTATACAACGGAACAGGAGGAGTAACATTTGAAGCTTGTTGCAGATACACATACGCATACGATATCAAGCGGACACGCATACAGTACTATAACTGAAAATGCCGTCCAGGCACGGATCAACGGAATGGAAGCCATAGCGATGACAGACCACGGGCCTGCTTTGAGAGGGGCATCCACTGAGGTCCATTTCATGAATCTCGGGGTCATACCGGAATATATAGACGGCATAAGGATATTCAGAGGGGCCGAGACGGATATAATGGATTTTTCCGGTACCCTTGATATGCCTGATAAGATACTGTCGAGACTGGAGTTTGTGATAGCGAGCTTTCATGACATAGTGATCACCCCCGGCAGTGTTGAAGAGAATACGGAAGGTATGATAAATGCGCTGAAACATCCCTATGTGGATGCAGTTGCTCACCCGGGCAATCCTGTATTCCAGGTCGATATCGACATGGTGGTCAGGGCTGCGGGTGAATATGGGAAGCTTATAGAAATCAACAACGGCTCTTTCAGGGTAAGGAAAGGGTCTTTACAGAATTGCCTGGAATTCGTAAGGAAGTGTAAAAAATATGGTGTAACTGTCACTTGCGGCACTGATGCGCATATATGCTATGATATAGGCAAATTCGGCAAGGTGCTGGAGATACTCGGCGAAGCACAGATCCCGGAGGAACTGGTGCTGAGCACATCATTGAAAAGGACAGAGGATTTCGTGAGCAGAAGGAAAGCTGCCAAAAAGGCAGCGGCTTCTGCTGCAAAAGGAGTGTAATCTGGTTTGGACAAGTACGCAGCAGCGGAACTGATAAGGCGGATCCCCGGCAGCGGCACTGTTGCCGTTGATGAGCCCATGTCGCGGCACACATCCTTCAGGATAGGGGGACCTGCGGATGTATTCATCAGACCTGAGACCATCGAAAGCGCAGCTGACATTCTGAAGGCATGTAAAGAGAACGGTATACCGGCGATAGTCATCGGGAACGGCACGAATCTTATAGTGAGGGATAAAGGTATAAGGGCTGCAGTGATCCAGCTGACTGACAATGTCAGCAGATACGAGGTGACCGGTGAGGTGATCAGTGCAGAGGCAGGTATCCTCATCTCCGGATTATCACGGATAGCGCTGGAACATGGGCTTTCAGGGCTGGAATTTGCCGAAGGCATACCCGGGACACTTGGCGGCGCAGTCACAATGAATGCAGGGGCATATGATGGCGAAATGTCAATGGTGGTAAGCCAGACCGAGTACCTGCGCCCTGATGGCAGTATATGCAGACTCAGCAATGAGGAGCATCAGTTCGGGAAACGATCCAGCTTCATACAGACAGACGGGGGTACAGTGCTGAGAACTGTCCTCAGGTTAAAAAAGGGCGACAGGAAAGAGATAAAGGAAAAAATGGACGATTTCAGTGCCAGGCGGCGTGAAAAGCAGCCTTTGGACCTGCCCAGCGCAGGGAGCATCTTCAAAAGACCAGAGGGATATTTCGCCGGGAAGCTGATACAGGACTGCGGACTCAGGGGGTACAGGACGGGCGGTGCAGAGGTTTCAGGACTGCATTGCGGATTCATTGTCAATACCGATAATGCATCGGCCAGCGATGTCATATCACTGATAGAACATATACGTGAAACCGTATATCAGAAATTCGGAGTCATGCTCCAGACGGAAGTGAAAATAATAGGTGAGGAATAAAAACCGGTGAGACGAAACGGAGAGGTCAGAAGATGAGATTTATTGTGATAACCGGGATATCGGGGGCAGGCAAGAGTCTGGTGGCCAAATATCTTGAGGATGCAGGATTCTTTTGCATAGACAACCTTCCGCCGCTGCTGATACCCAAAATAGCTGAAATATGCTCCCAAAGCTACAGGAAAATGGACAAGATAGCCCTGGTCACAGACATACGCGGCGGCGAGCTTCTCAATGATCTTTTCCCTGCTCTCGATGCTCTCACGGATGAAGGGCATACTTATGAGATTTTTTTCATGGAGGCCTCCGACAATGTCCTTGTCAAGCGGTATAAGGAGTCCAGACGTTCCCATCCCCTGGCACAGGAGGGAAGACTGAAGCAGGCGATTGCTGAAGAGAGACGGGTACTGCAAAAAATAAAGGAACGTGCAGATTATGTGATAGATACCTCCAATCTGACACCGAAGCAACTCAGTGAGGCTATCACTGGCATTATAGACAATAGTGAGGAGTTTGGAGGCATAATCATAAATATCATATCCTTTGGCTTTAAATACGGTATACCGATAGAATGTGACCTGGTGTTCGATGTCAGGTTCATCCCAAATCCGTTTTATATAGAATCCATGAGAAAACTCACCGGAAAGCATGATGACGTCCGGGAATATGTACTTGGCATGCCTGAGACCATCGAATTCAATGAAAAGCTGAATTCGATGCTGGATTTTCTGATCCCGAACTACATCAGGGAAGGGAAATCCCAACTGGTGATTGGCATAGGGTGTACGGGCGGACGGCACCGCTCTGTTGCCATCGCCGAAGAACTGCTGAAGAATCTGACGGAAAAGAAACACAAGGCTGTCATCGAGCACAGGGATATTGATAAAGACGGCAGGAGTGGCGGCATATGACATTGGGGGAAACCGCAGGAAAAACATTCGGAAAAAATGGCCGCCGCTGCAACGGGTTGCAGAGAGCCGGATCAAATGACCCCCGTACGGATCTTCTCATGAAAGGTCCGAAAGTCGTAGCTATCGGAGGGGGCACCGGTCTTTCCACGATGCTGCGTGGGCTGAAGACGTTTACATCCAACATAACCGCTGTCGTCACCGTAGCCGATGACGGAGGCGGTTCAGGCGAGCTCAGGCAGGAGCTG
>DGEE01000096.1 GCA_002385815.1 Hungateiclostridiaceae bacterium UBA3934 | reverse complement strand
AGATGTGTATAAGAGACAGATAATACCTCTATCTAACAGTTTTTGGAAATCCATGTCTTTCTCTAATGCATATTGAATGCCTCCGCCAGGTTTACCAAACCACTCAGCAACCACGCCCGCTTTTACTTCTAATGGCTCGACTACTTCATAAATACAATATGGAAATGTTTCTTTTGTCCCTGGCACCAAAAATCTACTATCGTACGGCGTACCGACTGGAGAAGCAAATCGGCCTCCTGGCGTTCCATACCTGTCTATTATCGTACCGGGCGATAACGTTATTATTTCTTCTGTGCCTTTTACAAATCCATCATTCTCTGGCCACTTAGGTTTAAGATCACTATCGAAATACTTACCTATCCATCCACCTTTCTCAGCAATCGTTTTTTGCAGCATTTTTGCCTGTTCCGTACTCCATGATTTATTTGCTGCTATATTCTCCAGAAGTCTATATATCTCACTATCAGGAGCACCTGTAATGATCGCTTTGTTTACTGCCTCTAACGCATCGTCAAATTTCGTAGTAAGCTTCAGTTTGTTCGATAATTCAATAGTCTCTATTATAACATCTGCTGTCTGCTTATTTATTATACTCATTTGAAAAAGTAATTTCCACCCCAAAATCAGGAGCAGCGGAAATAACTTTTGCAAACTGGAAATTACCTTTTCAATTGACCGTGGTTGCAATTATCCGGGAATACCCGGATCATAGTTTACGATTTAAATATCCATCCTGTTGCACCCATTACTCAAACTCCCGGAAGCCCATGTTGAGCCAGGTCTGCCTGTCAATAGTGTTCTGCGCCCTGAGGCCGGTGTCCCGCTGAAACTGATGGACAGCCTTTTTCATGCCATCTTCATAAATGCCGTCCAGTGGCCCGCCATAATAGCCGAGCTGCTTCAGTCTTCTTTGTATGGCGAGTACATCCGCTCCCCTGTCCCCAGGATTTATCTCATCGAATTTTCGCCCAAACGGCCCAAACTGGCCGTTGACAATGACCACCTCGGTGCCTTTGTCCACCAGACTGTACAGTTCCGCCACATCGTCATTGAACATGCGTATGCAGCCATGGCTGGCAGCCGTACCTATGGAACCGCTCTCCCTGGTCCCATGTATCCCGTATTTCCCCCAGGGCACATCAAGCCCCAGCCACCTGCCACCGAAGCCCTCTCCCCAGTCGCCCTTCTCGACGATAGTCCAGCAGCCCAGCGGGGAAGGATAGCCCGATTTCCCTGATGCGATCCTGTATTCCTTTACACATGTGTTATCAACCAGGAGATACAGCGTTTTATCTTCTATTTCGATGAATATCGTGTACTCCTTTTTTTCGTCCAGCATCGCTGCATTCAGGATAACTGTCGCTCTGGCATCGATGATCATCTGAACGGCAGACAATGCCAAAACCGCTATAAAAAAATAAACCCCAAGGATTTTAAACCTGCTCAACAGAAACACCCCTCGAGTAAGACGAAACGCAAGAGATAAGGTATTTTTATCAGTTTATTTATATGCGGAGTAAAAGAAGATTAGTATATGGTACCAGGCACCTGTCTACGCTATCGCGATCAGCCGGTCGAACTGGTCATCCTCAAGGGGCATGCTGAGCAGGAAGCCCTGTACACAGTCGCATTTTTGCTCTTTCAGGTAGTTCATCTGGCTCATGTTTTCAACACCTTCGGCCACTACAAATATGCCCAGACTGTGTGCCAACGCAATTATGGATCCTACGATCTGATTCCCTGATTCCATTTTGCCGATGCCACTGACAAAGGTTCTGTCGATCTTCAAAGTGTCAATCGGCAGCATCTGAAGATACCTCAGCGATGCATAGCCAGTGCCGAAATCATCAAGGGCAATGCTGATACCCATCTCCTTGAGCTGCATGAGTGCCTGGATCACCTTTTCGGGATATGATATGAATACGGATTCAGTTATCTCAAATTCGAGGCGGCTACCGTCGAATCCCGTTTCGTCAAGTATCTTCCTTACCATTGATACAAAGGAAGGCTGGACTATCTGCACGACAGAGATATTGATGGTCAGGATATAGTCCTTATTGGCAGCCTGGACTTTTTTGAACTTGTTGACGACAGTCCTCAGGATCCATTCACCTATATCTATTATAAGACCTGTCTCCTCTGCAATAGGTATGAACCTGGTGGGACTGACGGAGCCAAGCTTGTCCGAGCGCCACCTGACAAGGGCCTCAAACCCTCTTATCTTCGATGTTTCACAGGAATACTGCGGCTGGAACACCATATACAGCTCACCGTTCATGATCGCAGATTTCAGACCGTCTTCCAACTGCACCCTTTCGATTATAGTCTTTTGCATTTCATTCCGGTAAAACTCTATACCTCTTTTGCCCGAAGATTTGACAAAAGCCTGCGCCATTCCGGCATGCTTCAACAGATCCTCCGTTGTACGCCCGTCATTGGGATAGACAGATATGCCGAAGCTGGCATCGATTTTGAATTCCTTCATGCTGTATCTGAACACATCAGCTAACGCTTCCCTGAAAGAACCCACATATCTGAGGATGTCCTCCCGGCTCATCTCACGGCGGATGATAACTGCAAACTCATCACCCTCCATGCGGCCAAGCACATCCTTGCTGTGCAGTCTGGATTTCCACCGTTTCGTCACTTCCTCCAGCAGCATGTCGCCGACATGGTGTCCCATCAGATCATTGATTTCCTTGAAATTGTCTATGTCTATATAGACCAGCGCAAAGCTGGCTTGTTTACGCTCAGAATAATGTATGAGCATGTCGAGCTTTTTGATGATCATTTTACGGTTCGGCAGCCCGGTGAGCGGGTCATAATAAGCCATTCTTTCAAGCTTTTTCTCATTATCCTTCATGACTTTGTTATACCACATCAGCTGCTCATTCTGCTGGCTCAGTTGCTCTTTGGATGCACTTATCTCCTTGTACAGCAATGTTATTTCGTTCTTTTGCTCGGTCAGCCTCTGGAAGTTATCATAGAGTCCTTTCTTATAATGATAAATAACTGCCGAGATCACGATGGAATTGAAATATGTC
>DGEE01000033.1:20168-33509 GCA_002385815.1 Hungateiclostridiaceae bacterium UBA3934 | reverse complement strand
TGAACTGTCAGCTTTTGTATGAGACTTGTCGCTGCAGTGACTGACAAGGCTTCACAAAACACTGACATATCCTGCATTCAGGAGTTTTCTTACTCAAAAAGCAAATCCCAAAATCAAACTTTTCGTACAGTCTTCTACGGGAAATAACCATTGATATTTCCGGTAATCATCAGAGCCCGACATTGCCTGGTCCGGGTATTTCAGTACAATCATTGCAATCTGCGGGCAAATGGTCATGATTTCCCGGCTACGGAGCCCATGATATCCAGTTCAGGCTCGGCCGACTGATAATCAGGTTCTCCCATTATTACCTCCACGTAGTGTTTCCCGGTGAGCGACAGTTCGATACAGTTTTCCCTGCTTACATGCCCGTCGACGATAATATGGGACACTCCACTGCTGACGCCATCGGGATTCCTGATTTCGATAAAAAAAGCTGCATCTTTATATTTGTACGTTATGCTGAACGATTTCCACGAAGCTGGTATGCAAGGGCTTATATACAATTTTTCACCCTTCTTGCTGAACCCTGCGATATTTTCAAGTCCGACTTTGTAAAGCCATCCTGCAGCTCCTGTGTACCATGTCCATCCCCCTCTTCCTGCATGCGGGCTTACAGCATACACATCAGCCGCCATGACATATGGTTCTGTTTTATAACGCAGGTATTCCATGTCGGTCCTTGTGTGGTTGACAGGATTGAGCATGTGGAAGATCTCACTGGCTTTGTCTCCCATACCAAGCCTGGTAAAGGCCAGGACGACCCATACAGCCGCATGAGTATACTGTCCTCCGTTTTCCCGCACCCCGGGCAGGTATCCTTTGATATATCCCGGCTGGAGCTCACCTTCATCGAATGGTGGCGTCAGCAGCCTGACGATGCCCTCATCCGCATCCACCAGGAATTTCTGCACAGCTTCCATTGCCTCCCTGGCGCGGGCAGGCTTTGCCATGCCTGAAATCACAGCCCATGACTGGGATATGGAGTCTATCATGCACTCCGAATTCCTGGCTGAGCCAAGAGGAGTCCCATCATCGAAATAAGCCCGTCTGTACCAGCTTCCATCCCACGCCTCCCTCTCGATGCTTTCGATCAGCGACGCTGCCTTTTCCCGGTACAGTTCAGCCCTTTTAAAATCCTTCATCCGGTAGCATATCGGTATAAACCTGTGGAGTATCGTCAACAGGAACCATGCCAGCCAGACGCTTTCCCCGGAGCCGTACCTGCCGACAGCATTCATTCCGTCGTTCCAGTCTCCGCCACCAATAAGCGGCAAACCATGGGGACCTGTCACAAGTGAAATATCTATTGCCAGTGCACAGTGCTCATACAGGCTTGCCTCGATGCCCGACAGCCGTGGCTCTTCATACCTTTCATGTTCACTCTCGCTGAGCACATCGCTCTCAAGGAACGGTACACTCTCATGAAGTATGGAATCATCACCGGTCTTTTCTAGATATTCGGATGTGACAAAGGCGAGCCACAGAAGGTCATCCGAATACCTGGTGCGTATACCGTTCCCTCTTTCCGCATGCCACCAGTGCTGGACATCCCCTTCCCTGAACTGCCTGGACGCATGCAGCAGTATCTGTTTTCTCGATAATTCCGGCCAGACACTGAGCAGCGCCATGCAATCCTGCAACTGATCCCTGAAACCGTATGCGCCTCCAGCCTGGTAATAACCTGACCTGGCCCACAGTCTGCAGGCGACAGTCTGGTACATAAGCCAGCCATTCATCATGATATCAAAGGAATCATCCGGTGTCTGCAGTCGTATTGCTCCCAGTTTCCCGATCCAGAATTCCTTCACCCTGTCCAGCTCCTGCTTCGCTTCTTCAGGCGATGAGAACCGATCCCTTAAAACCATCGCTTCATCCTCACTGCCGGCACATCCCAGCAGAAAAACCGTCATAACTTCCTCCTCAGGAGCCGGTTCCACGATGCAGCTGACAACTGCACAGGGATCCATCCCCGCACCGGTTGCCCCATTGAGATTTTCACCGTACAAACCGGCGGGCTCTGCAAAATCTCCCCTGTGCCCCATGAAAAGAGCCCTGTCACATGTATATGAAACATTGCCTGAATTCACTGCGAGAAAAGCGATCCTGCCCCTGAAGTCACGGATAAACCTGTTTTCGATACAGAGCATCCCGTTTTTGTGGGCTTTGGTTGTTATGAACGGCGAAGTCAGGCTGTCAGTCACTCCGAGAACAGGTCTCATATAATATGCCATCCGCAGTCTGCGCTGCCTGCCGGTGAGGTTTTTCAAGGAAACGATGCATATTTTGACCGGCAGATCAAGTGCGGCGAACATTGTCAGACTCTGCCGGATGCCATTGCTCTCATGTTCAAAGACACTGTATCCGAAGCCATGCCGTACCGTATACGGTCCGCTGCCGCCGGCAGGCATGGGTGTCAGACTCCAGTGACACCTCTCATCCAGATCGCTTATATAGAAGATCTCTCCCTGTCGATCAGTCACCGGGTCATTTGCCCATGGCGTCAGCTTAAACTCACGGCTGTTCCCGTACCATGTATATCCGCCGCCACTTTCGGTGACCAGGAAGCCAAAGTCTTTGCTGGCTATTATATTGGACCATGGCAGAGGAGTCCGCCTGCCGTTCCCGAGCCTGATCACATATTCCCGCCCATCCTCGGAGAATCCGCCTATACCGTTGAAAAACTTCAGTTTTTCCTCTTCAGGCAAATCATGGACCTTGATGAAATTGCTCCTTTCGCTTTCAAAGCATGCATTGGCTGCCGGCACAGCTTCTGCCGCAAGCCGCGATTCCTTCAGTCTGCTTATGAACGAGTCAGCGCTGTCATCGATCACCAGCCTGGCTACAGTATATAACAGTGAGATCTGCTGCGGTTCTATGTCTGAGGCATTTATGACGTACACACCGCCGGGCTTCCCTGCAAGCTCCCTGGCATGACTGGCAGCTATGGCATTCCTTACCTTCTCGTTCAACGGCTGACTGTACCCCTCTACTTTATTTATCAATACCACCAGGTCGGTGGACAGGCCTTTCATCCTCAAATATTCATGCCCTCTGAGTATCCATTCCAGTATGTCCTCGTCCTTTGACTCCAACACAGCCAGTATGACGGGCAGATCACCGGAAATGCCGAATGCCCACAAATCCTGCTGTGAGCCTGTATTGTTGCCAATATGCTCCGAGTATCCTTTTTTGAATGAGCTGTTGTAAAGCAGGAAGGGCACCATATCGAGATATGATACGACTTCATCAGGCGAAAGTCCGAAATACCTGTTTTCGACCCTGCTTCTGGTCTGCGAGAGCTCAAATGCCCTCTCGGATATCCTGAAATCATTGTATTTGTCTGCCAGCTCCAGGGCCTCATCTCTTGTGGATGCCAGTGCCACGGCATATACAGCCCTGACAGTACGGCCGGGCTCGATACGCAGGCGTCTCCGCAGGCTCATTACAGGATCCAGCACCGAACCATGGCTGCCGCTCAGCGGCTGATCAGGCTCCAAAGCTTCAGCATTTGTGATATCTTTATTCCTGCCGATGAATTTCATCCTGTCCGTCTCAAATTGTATATTCCCTACGGCATGATCCTCTTCCACCGACATGGTATGAACCAGCCAGAGCTGTTTTTGCTCTTCGCTTCTCCGCCTTCTGACAGCTATCAGGCACTTGCGGTCCCTGACATATTCCGTCATGACGAAAAGCTTGCTGAAAGCAGGGTGGGCCGCATCCTCCTGCCCCGGAGCCAGTACTGCTTCAAAATAACTTGTCAGCTCCACGACCCGTGCATGTTCACTGTGATTTGTCAGCGTTATCCTTCTGATCTCCGCATTATCCTCAGGAGACACAGTTATCTCAAGGTGTGATTCTATATTTCCGTTTCTTCTTATGAATTCAGCCTTGTCCGGCGAAAACACCACCCTGTATTTTTCAGGTTCCTGGCCGTAAGGTTCATAAGTCGCAGACCAGGCGGTATTGGAGTTGATATTTTCTATAAATATATAAAAGCCCTTTTTTTCGAAGTAGTCAGGTACCCACCTGTTGACGGCAAAAGGCCCTGCCTTGCTGTACCCCGACCCTCCGTCGGTTATGACGACGGAATACTCACCGTTTGATAGTATGTGCGCATTGGGCGGCAGGTATTTGGGTATTCCGAATGTCCTCACTGCCATGCCCTCCACATGCTCCGTCCGCTTGATCCTGTTGTCCCATCTCTCTTTGTACTCACGGGCATAGAGGATCCTTTCCGGCATCTTTTCCTGCAGCAGCAGTTCAGCCGCACGGACTACAGGTATATTGTGGAACCGCTCCTGAAGGATATCCGTATTGAAAAAATTGTTCAGCGAAGCAAGGATCATGCCCTGATGATGCGCCATATAGCTCTTCACTATGCTGTATCTTCTGTGTCCGTCCAGCCTTGACGGTGTAAAATCAATTGCCTCATAAAAGCCGTATGTGCCCTCCATCCCCAGTTTCTGCAGTTCCTTAAGGTTTTCCGCCACTGCAGCAGGGCTCGTCGCCAAAGCCAGCAGTGATGCATACGGCGCAGTGACCATATCATTGGCCAGCCCCCGCTTCAATCCAAGTTCAGGCACTCCAAAAGCCTTATATTGATAATTGAGTTTGAAATCCAGTGCGCTGTACCCCGATTCAGAGATCCCCCAGGGAATGTTGCGCTGCCTGCCGTATTTTCTTTGTTTTCTCACCACGAAAGAATAGGTTTCATCGAGGATCGTGTTTTCATAGCTGCGCATGATAAGGGCAGGCATGAGGTATTCAAACATCGTACCTGTCCATGAAACAAGTCCCCTGCCGCCATCGGATGCTGTCAGTCTCCTTCCAAGGCGCATCCAGTGCTTCCGGTCCGCCTCGCCCCTGGCTATCGCTATGAAGCTGGCCTGCCTGGCCTCTGAGGCAAGCAGGTCATAGTACGATTTACTCAGATGCCCGTCTTCAGCATTATAGCCAATGGAAAACAAAAGCCGTTTTCTGTCAAAGAGCGGTGTGAACTCAGTCCTGTCTACAATATCCGATATTCTTCCGATAAGGTCATCATACAAGGCGGCAACATCCTCTATGTGTCTGATGCCATGTTCCAATAAAGCCAAAACCTGCCCATGCAGCGGTTCTTCTTTTACAGCCCCTGCAGCACCATCAAGGGCAGCCCTGGCTTTTTCAAGGCGGGCCAGAAGCTCTTCCGGCGAAGCAGGTACATACAAATCATCGGCCAGCTCAGAGTCAAACCGGCCAATATACTCGACGGAGCCGGGCAGGCGCAGGAACGGATAATATGAGTACAGTTCCTTTGTGAATTCATCGAGCATTTTCTCAAGTGCTGCCATCCAGCCGTCATCCGAATCCCTTATGTCCCGCGGCAGCCTGTCCGCCCAGCAGGCCAGATCAGCAAGCCCCTTTTCCCATGCCCTGACATCGGCAGTGCCTTCAACAGACATCCCTGTTAATATTTCTCCGGCTTCTTCATCCATTCCATCACACAGGATGGACACTGTATCATGCAATCCGTCTGCCATCGCCCTGCAGGGCAGCTTTTTGCCCCGGTACTCCGCCATACCTTCACCGAGCACCATGAGGTAGCCGACCAGATTGCCGCTGTCCACCGTGGAAACGTATTTGGGTCTGAGGATTTCCAGAGTCCTGGTATCATACCAGTTATACAGGTGCCCTTTCCAGTTTTTCATCTTTTCCAGCGTGCCTATGATATTGTTTACCCTTTCAGCCATCCCGTCAGCTCCCGTATATCCCATATCCCGGGCAGAAAGCACTGAAAGCAGCAGCATACCGATGTTGGTGGGAGAAGTCCTGTGCGCCGTTCCCCTGGGCGGGTCCAGTTGGATATTGTCAGGGGGAAGATAATTGTCTTCTGCGGTCGAAAAATCTTCAAAAAATCTCCAGGTCCTCCTCGACAGCTTCCTGAGCATTGCCAGATCATTCTCAGCCAGCCTGTCCGGCTTTCTGACCATAGGCCTGCTTATGAGATGTGCAACAAGAGGCGCAACAAGCCATGCAACTGCCGCTGTGGCAGCCGGTATTGGACTCCTGTCCGGGACGAAGACCAGAGACAACAGAGTCAGTGCCGACGCCGGTATCGTGAACCACATCTTTCTGTAATAGCTGCCTGTACTGTTTTTCGACCTCGCTTCCGTATCCGCCGCTGTAACCCATTCAAGCATGTTCTTATGCGAGAACATTACCCTGTAGACAGTCCGGATCACGGCATCAAGCATAAGATATGTCTGATGCGGTATGAACATGAATATGAGCAATGACTGGTAAACGGTCGCCTTCGCACCCGATATCATGACATTTTTTGTTTTGCTTTCCGTAAAGCTGAAGCTGCCGGCCAGCACTGAATCCAGCAATCCGTTGAATATGGGAACAGCCGCAACCGCAGCGGCAAAGCCGGTCCAGACATAGATGCTTCCCGGAAGTAACATGATGCCGGCGATAAAAAGGAGGAGCAGTGCCGGCGGCAGCAAGCTTCTTCTCATGTTGTCCAGTATCTTCCACTTCGAAAGACAGGAAATGCTGTTTCTGACCTTCCTGCCGGACCTGTCGCTGACACGCCTTCCAAGCCATGGGAGCAGTTGCCAGTCGCCTCTGACCCACCTGTGGAGCCTTGCAGCATAGGAGCCGTAGCTTCCAGGATACCCATCCACCAGTTCGATGTCACTTACCAGTCCTGCCCGCAGGTAGCAGCCTTCCAGCAGATCGTGGCTGAGAACGGTATTGTCCGGGATGCTCCCGTGCAGAGCCGCTGAAAACGCATCAACATCATAAATGCCCTTACCTGTGAAAATCCCCTCGCCAAAGATATCCTGATATATGTCGGATACGGCTGTGGTGTATGGGTCTATGCCGCCCTGGCCGGCAAATATCCTGGTGAACATTGATCGGTTAGCTTCCGGTATACTGATGCTGATTCTCGGCTGCAATATTCCATAGCCCTCTTCGACCTTGCCCGTATCCTCATCGAAAACCGCCCTGTTCAGCGGATGAGCCATCGCTCCGATCAGCCTTTTGGCAGCACCCATGGGCAGGAATGTATCTGCATCGAGGGTTATCACATAACGGATGCGGGGAAGCTGCATCACATCGCCGGATACGATGCCAAAGCTGGTATCACGGGCACCTCTGAGCAATCTGTTGAATTCTGTTATCGCTCCCCTTTTCCTTTCCCAGCCCATCCACCTGCCCTGCGAACTGTTGAATACCCTGTCCCGGTGCACATAATAGAAGATCGGAGCGCCGCCATCGGCGTATTTTTCATTCAATTCCCCAACAGCCTTCAGCACTGCATCCGATATTTCCTTGTCTGTATCCAGCCTTTCAGCGGCAGCATCCCTGTAATCGCCGACCAGTGCAAAAAACAGGTTTGACTCCCTGTTGGCAAGATAATGGACTTCCATCCGTCGTACCAGTTCTTTTGCTTTCTCAGGACTTGTCAGCAGCACGGGCATTATTACGAATGCCGCACAGTCTTCCGGGATCCCGCTTCTCAGTTCAAGTTTCGGCAGCAGCACCGGACTGTAAATATGGCTTATTATCGTATTTGAAAAACGCAGAGCCAGTTCAGTACACGGCAGCAGTACAAAAAGCCCTGCAAGAACTGCCGTCAGAAATGACGGGGCATTTGCCCACGCATAATAAATGAAATAGCTGACCCAAAAAACTGTCAGGGATACTGAGAGGCCAATATAAAGCCTTTCAGGTTTCCCCAGCGGAGAAAATCGAAATCTCCATCTTCTCCGGACTGTTTTATCTATCCGCTCCAGCAGGATTTTCCGACCGCTTCCCACCAGGTAAAAGCCGACATGGTCCCTTGGACTGCCGCCTCCCTCTTTTGCACAGTCGATAGACGCTTCCGCCACCTGCGTCTCGGTGATGCCGTAAGCCCTGGCCAGCTTCTCCACTTCATGCCGGTAGTAGTCCCTGGACTCAAAGTCCATCAGTGCATAGACCCCGTTGGGATCCTCCCTCAGAATCTGCTCCGTTTTACTGAGGGATTCAAATATATCAGACCAGTCAAGTTCTGATATAAGTCTCAGCCCCGTGATCGAATTACCGATGGCCACCTGTGTTTCAGCCTGTATCCTGTGTTCTGTAAAAGTGAGCCCTTCTGCTGAAAATCCTTCCGATCTCAATCGCTGATCGAGAAGCGCCGTCACCACAGCAAGGATCTTTCCATGTTTCCTCAGCCTGCTGGTCAAATGCTCTGCAAATGAGGGCGAAATGCTTTTGGCAGCATCAAGTTCATTCCTCAGTACCTGGGCTATCTTCTGTTCATCCGTACCGGCATCCATTATCCGTGGAACGAGCGCTTCAGCACTGTGCCACTCCTTCCTCGATTCCCTGATTGCTTCGCATGTGTTCCGGATGCTTTCGATAAGAGCAATTCGGAGCATGAGGGGCATGGCCCAGAGCTCACTCATGGAGAGCAATGACTGGGTCTGATATGCCTCCAGGAATGATGTTATGCATTTTTCATCCATACTTCCGCTGGTATGGGCAACTATTTCAAGGGCAATGGAATAAACTCTCGGATAACCCTTGTAAAATCCTCTTTTGAGGACAGGCAGCCTTGAATACCGTCCCCTTGACAAACTCCTTTTTATCAGCTTGACCTGTTCCTCAATTATGTAGAAATTATCGAGCAGCCATTCGGCTGAGGGAGCAGTGGGAAATGATTCCATCACATCTCTGTTCAGATCTCTGTGCAAACTTCCAATAAAGCTGTAGTTGTCATTCAGCCGTCGTATGAGCCAGTTGAGACTCCTGGATGGCTTTCCTGCCGGATGGCTCCTGGCCATCTCCTCAGCATGTTTTTTCAGTTCTTCATCATCGGGGACTGTGAACTTCGCTTCCCCGGCAAACTCATTTCTCCGGGAGCGCAGCTCCGAAAGCAGATATATGACAAGACCTGTCAAAACCACACAAGCAGCAGCTATTATTGCCATTATATAAATCATTCGAAAATATCACCATTCCATGCAATTTTCGTTCATATAGCATGCCCTGAAATGGCGATAATCATGTTACGCTCCAAATGATTCCATGGGCTGATGGCAAATTTTTTCATAATATTGAAATCTGTCCGGCTTCAGTCAATGAAAATGTCAGCCCGAATACTCTTCCTTCAAATACCTTTCCAATACTCTGCATGCGTCATCATAGCCCAGCTTCAGTCCTCTGCGGGCAGACCTGTTGCTGAAATCCATTACTGAGCACAAACTTTCAGACGGAGAGATATTGATTATGTTCAGTCCCTCGGTATTGACCCGTCTTTTGATGCCCATCCCGTATGTCCTCAGTACTATGATGTCCCGGAATCCTCTGCTGCTGACAAGATTTATGGGCAGATTGTTGTACAGCGCACCGTCAATGAATGTACGCCCGTCTATGATCGTCCTTTTGAATGCAGGAAAACTGGCGCTTGCGATCACATAGTCCGCCAACTGGCCTTCCGGTATTTCCTCCTTGTAGATCTCCACCGCTCTCCTTGCAGTAAGATCCACTGTGACTATACCGAACCCGACATGCGAACGCCTGATCCTGTCTTCATCCAGAACGCTCTTCACAAGCTTTTCCAGGGGTGTCACATCCAGCCCGCCCTCAGCCACCACCTTTTTGACATACCGTATAAGCTGTTTCAGCGTATCCGGTCCGTAATTTCCGTTGCTGAGCATACTGCGCAGGTCCGCGTCCAGTTTGATGACAAGCTCCGGATTCAAATCATGCCATATATCAAAAGCCCTGTCTATATCGCCCTGGACCACCATGGCTCCATTGAGCGCACCGACTGAGGTGCCGGCGACCATCGATATATCAAGGCCCATTTCCTTTATTGCCTTACAGGCTCCTATCTGATATGCTCCGCGGCCTCCGCCGCCTTCAAGTACTAATCCGAATGGCATAATGTAAAGTGACACTCCTCAGCAAGGAGCAATGTTTCACTGGTTGAGAAATGTCACTTTTTGATTTCCCTCCTTCACTTCTCTGCTACGGAGTGTCTCTTTGCCGGAAGAGAAATGTCCCCGTATGTCAGTCGCCATTTTATCGCTCCTTTCCCCCTTCCCCCCTTTCATTTTACCACCATTCCTTCCAGAAATATAGCATGGAAATGTGGTGTTGGTATCTGTTAAAATACAGGTCGACATAAAACAGGTGCTTCGACGATACTCGGCATCGAGGCAGAAGCACCATAAAAAGCCGAATCTCCGGAAGGAGTACGGGGGACAAACAGTGCAGGCCGCATGGGAACTCACCTGCGGCCAATGGGTGAATCTCTCAGGAGTAGGGTTACCTCGACCCGAACCCGTCAACTAACCTCGGAGGCAAAAGGGGGAACAAAATGAATATTTTGAAGAAGGCAGCATCATTCGTGATCACTGTTGTCATCACAGCCGTTATCCTGGCATCTGCCGCTTTCGGTGCGTCCTATACAGTCCAGAGCGGAGATTCTCTGTACAAAATCGGCATGTTGTTCAACACGTCGGCAGATGTCATCAGAAATGACAACAAATTACCCGGCAACATGATCTATCCCGGGCAAAAGCTCTATGTGCGTGCCCGTACACATACGGTCAAGAGCGGCGATACACTCAGCAGGATAGCGGGCTGGTACGGTGTCTCTCTGGCACAGTTGAGAAAGGCCAACAACAAGTGGGATGACATGATCTATCCGGGACAGATGCTCAACATCCCGGCCGGCGGGACAGGTACGCCTTCCGGCAGCGGAAAACCAGCGGTTTCCTATACACAGTACGAACTGGATCTGCTGGCAAGACTCGTCAGGGCTGAAGCCGAAAGTGAACCATATGCTGCAAAAGTCGGAGTGGCAGCCGTCGTTGTAAACAGGGTAAAAAGCAGTGATTTCCCAAACAGCATTTCATCAGTGATATATGAGATAAGCAGCAACGGCTATTACCAGTTCACACCTGTTGAAAACGGAATGATAAACAGGCCGGCGTCACAGCAGGATAAAAATGCTGCCCTCGAAGCATTGAACGGCAGCGATCCGAGCAACGGAGCACTGTTCTACTTCGATGACAGTGCTACAAACAAATGGCTCTGGTCAAAACCGATCAGGGCGTGGATAGGCCGTATGGTATTCGTATACTGATGCAGCAATTTTATTCCGGGATCATAAAACGGTCCGGTATCCGTCGGATATCGGACCGTTTATCTTTGCATTTCCAGCTGATAATACATTTATCATTTCCCGCTATATCATTCACAGGGGTTTATGCTCCAACTGTTCATGAAACCGCAGTGCTCAGATTCTCTCTCAGCGCATGCCTGGCCCTGAAGATCCTGTTCTTTATAATCGACATGGGCTTGCCGAGGTCCTCAGCTATCTCCTTGTAGGACATGCCTTTCTGATGATACATGACGATGGGCTCCTTATAGATCTCAGGAAGGCTGTCGATGGCATCCTGCACGACCTGGCACCTTTCCTTCCGCAAATAGTGTTCTTCGGGTGTATCTGTGTCTGAACCTGTGAAACTCTCTATCTCATCGAGGGAGACACAGTTCAGCTTCCTGCGCCTGACATGGTCCAGGCAGATATTGGTGGCGACCTTTACGCACCAGGTTGAGAATTTGTACTGGTCATTATACCTGGACAGCGACCTGTAGATTTTTATGAATGCTTCCTGCGCCATGTCATCTGCTTCCTCACTTTCTTTTGTAAACTTGTACGCAACGGAATATATCAGCCTCTTATACCTTGAAATAAGCTCTGCAAACGCGTCATTATTACCCAACAGACAGCTTTTTACCAATTCGGAATCAGTTCTTTTCATCTCTCAACCTCCGATAGATCAGATTCGCTTTGTCAGCTGATCCAGCCATTTCAGCGTGCGTTGTTATTTTTTTAACTATGTTTATTATAAATATCCCTCAACCGCGTTGCATCAGTCAGCAGGATGGATTTCAGACAGTCCGGATGTTCAGTTGTTTTCTGGTCATGTGTGCAGTCCTGCCTGGCCATAAGGCCAGTAACGATGATACAGCATCACGGAACAGGCCCGTACAGGATCAGCAAATGTTTGCATTCTGTCAGGAAATTTTATCTGATCGTATAAATAGCGGACAGCAGCGGCTCAGAACTGTCCCCCTTGCTCACAAAAGCATCGACACCTGCAGCCTTGGCCTGACTTTCAGCCTCAGGGTCGACACTCATTGCTATTATACGTATGTCTTCAGCCAACTCCCTTATCCTGGGTATGACATCGGCCATGTCACGGTTCGAAAGCTCCCAGTCCAGCAGCAGAAGATCCGGCTTTGTTTTCTCCAATTTGAGAAACAGACCGTCTGCATCCTCTGCCTCATCGATCACAAAATGCATCTCCTGCTGCTCGAGCAAAACCCTCAAAGCATTAAGCACATCAGCCTGGTCATCTGCGATCAATACCCTCACGATCCCACCCCTTTTCACGCTGTAAACCAGGTATTCTATCATGTATAATATCGATTGTAATAAAAAAAACCCGTTCATGCTTCAATCACATGGCGGGATTATTTTGACCGGACGGTCAGTATGAACCCTGGCCAGATGGCCAGGTGTGTTCCTGATGATAAGGTCATCCTGCTTCAGAAATTTTACATGATGCTAAATAATCTTTTGCTGCAGTGCTTTGGATACAGCCTCTGTCCTGCTGGCAGCGCCAAGCTTGGACAGGATGCTGCTGACATGGAACTTCACCGTGGATCTGCTGACGAACAGCTTCTGGGCTATCTCAGGGTTGCTCAGCCCTTCAGCCATCATCTTGAGCACTTCCTTCTCCCTGGCGGTGAGCTCATCGTCATATGGCTGCTTCCTGCGGCTGGTGGCCTTTATCAGTGCCTGTGCCGCTTCCGGCGCCAATGCAGGCTTGCCTGCGTGAGCCGAGCGAATGGCATCGGCAAGCTCATCTGCCGAGACATTCTTCAGAAGATAGCCTATTGCCCCTGCCTGAAGAGCTCCTTCGATCAGATCATCTTCCTTGAAGCTCGTGAGCACGATCACCTGTATATCATCAAAGCGTTCCCTGATTTCTTTGGTGGCCTGTGCACCATCCATCACAGGCATCACCAGATCCATAAGGACTACGTCAGGATGGAGAGATTCACATACCTCTACCGCTTCCTTGCCGTCTGCCGCCTCACCGACCAGTTCGAAATCATCAAACACCTGTAAAAACGCGCTCAGCCCGCTCCTCACCACATTATGATCATCTGCGATGACGATCCTGATTTTTTCGTCACTCATTGCATTGCCCACCTTTCATATAATCACCGGTAACCAATGTATTATCGGCATCTCGTTACAGCATTGCCGCATCCTTT
>DGEE01000033.1:14474-19992 GCA_002385815.1 Hungateiclostridiaceae bacterium UBA3934 | reverse complement strand
GCCCGGTTTTGATGTGACCCTGAGCTCGGCGCCCGCCGACTCCGCCCGTTCTTTCATTATACTCAGACCAAAGCGTCCGGAATCGATGTTTTGCAGCTCAAAACCCCTTCCATCGTCAGTGACGCGGAGAACGGCAACGATGATCCCCAGACGCGGATCCTCATTTACACTGAGCCCGACTACCGCCTTTTTTGCTCCTGAGTGCTTGGCTATATTGTTCAGCGCTTCCTGGGCAACACGGTAAAATACGATCTTGACCTCAGGCGGAAGCTTTGCAGTCCCCTTTATATCCAGCTTCACAGGGATGCGCGACCTGCCGGTCACAGCTTCACCCAGTTGCCTGAGCAATTCTTCTATCGGTGCCTCTACAAGCGTTGCAGGTCTCAGCTCGAAAAGGAGTGTACGCATCTCAGCCAGCGCCCCCCGGGTCAGCTGCTTGAGTTCATCAAGCCTCTTCATCCCTTCATCCCTGTTCCGCTCCCATATCTTCGGCACCACTTCTGCAATAATGCTCGCCGAAAACAATGTCTGGGTGACAGCATCATGGAGATCGCGTGCCAGCCGGTTCCTCTCTGCCACAACAGCAGCCTCCTCTGCCTGCTGCTTGAGCCTTGTATTGTCGATGGCCAGGGCAGCCTGGTCTGCAAATGACATGGCAAGAGTCAGGTCTTCATTTGAGACAACTCTGTCCATACCATCTCCGTCACACTTGAAGTAAAGTGCTATTCCACCGTATACCTCATCCTTGCATATCAGCGGGACGGCTGTCATCTTGCAGCAGTGGTCCCGGAGCCATTTCACATGTGCGTTCACAACAGGATGGTCATACATCGACTCATCTAATTCAGACGGGTCTGTCCTGACAATTGGTTTTTTCTCAGCAAAGGTCCTTTGCAGCATAGGGGCCCTGAAGCCCGCATGGCTGTCCAGATTCTCCAGGTGAGGCATCCCGAAGGTCGCAACTATATGCAGGAGCCCGTTCTCACCGTCGAGCCTGAACAGTGCCGCCCCATCCGCCTGGAGCAGCATGGCCGCCTGTCTGATTATAAAGCTGAGTATATCTTCAAGTGATCTGTTTGAGTTCAGCGCCCTCAGTATGTCCTTCAGGCTTTCTGCCACACGCCTTCTCTGTTCATTTTCCTGCAGTCGTCTTTTTACTTCATCATACAGCTTGGCATTTTCGTATTCGATGGCAGCCTGGTTGGCAAAAGCTGTACCGAGCTCCACATGATAATCCCTATAATATCCCGGCTCGGTATGGTCCAGCGTCATGATGCCGATTACAGTATCCTTGTAGACCATGGGCAGGCTCATCCAGCATCTCGCATCTTTGAAGATGGTGTCCATGTACCCCTGCATGTTTTTTCTGAATTCGACCGCCAGCTTGTCATCCGACCACAGGTCATCTATGACCACCGGCTTTCGGAGAATATCCTTTTCCAAAGGCAGTGAATAAGTGCGCTCCTGCTCAGGCTTGAGCTTGGATCTGTGGGCTATCACACTGACACGGTCACCCTGGGATATGAATATCTTTGCATCCCTGTATTCGATGATTGTCCTGAGCTTGTCCAGGATAGCTTCAAGCAGAGGTCTCAGTTCCATCGTCGATGTGACCAGATTGGACACATCCAGTAATGTGGTCAGTAATTTTGAGTTTTGCTGAAGTGCATCCTTATAACCTGCATTGTTCAGACAACCTGCATCATTCATGGTTTCCTCCGGCCGCAACCTCCGTTTTTCTGATTGTATCCCAAATACTCTCAAATATCAAGAAGCGTAACACATCCGGGCAGTGTCCTCAATATAATGATAGTGACATTCGGGGTGTATCCATATCCAACATATCAGGAACAAGGCTGGTGTTTTTTATGCAGACGATTTCCCGCGGCTCGTCAGGACCTGATGTAAGAGTCGTACAAAGTCTTCTGAACAGGATAGGGTATAATGCAGGACCGGTGGACGGTATATTCGGATCGGGGACATATCAGGCCGTCACCGCATTCCAGACCAACAACTCACTGGTCCCGGACGGGATAGTCGGGCCTGCAACATGGGCTGTACTCGACCGGCTGCTCCGGGGATATGACACATACACAGTCCGGCCGGGCGACACTTTATATCAGATCGCGCGTGCTTACTATACCTCTGTTGATGCCATCATAACGGCGAATCCGGGGATCGATCCGAATGTGATAATGGTCGGGCAGCGGCTTGTGATACCATATGGCATAGATGTCGTAACACTGGATGTGGCTCCCACATACGAGATCGTGCAAAGGCAGATAGAGGGCCTGAAAGCGAGATACCCGTTCCTCGAAACAGGATCCATCGGCAGGAGCGTGATGGGCAGGGAACTTTATTATATAAGGCTGGGCACGGGCCCCAGGGAGGTCTCCTATAATGCATCCCATCATGCCAACGAATCCATAACGACACCGGTACTGATGAAGTTTGCGGAAAACTATGCAAAAGCCTATGCGGCACAGGGCAGCATACAGGGTTACGATATCCGTGAGCTGTACAACCTTACGAGCATCTATCTGGTACCACTGGTGAATCCGGACGGCGTCGATCTGGTGGCCTACTGGCCCAATTACGATGACCCGGCATTCGCCAATGCAGCACGCCTCAACAGAACCGGGCTGCCGCTGCCCAGCGTATGGAAAGCGAATATACGTGGTGTAGATCTGAACTTAAATTATCCTGCCGATTGGGAAAAGGAAAAAGAAGAAGAACTGGAGCAGGGGATAACAGGGCCGGCGCCTAGGGATTACGGCGGTGAAGCACCTTTATCAGAGCCTGAGTCCAGGGCGATGGCGGATTTCACCCGCGCTCATAATTTCCGTATCGTTATCGCCTATCACACCCAGGGCGAAGTCATATACTGGCAGTTCAAGGACTATGCTCCCCCTGTCGCGCTCACCATCGCAAACCAGTTCGCTGCCATCACAGGCTATGCTGTCGAAGCAGGCACGCCTGAAGCTGCCTATGCGGGGTATAAGGACTGGTTCCTGCAGGAATTCAGAAGGCCCGGCTACACATTCGAGGCGGGAAGGGGCGTCAACCCTATCCCGTTGAGTCAGTTGCCGTCAATATACCAGGAAAATGAAGGCGCGCTGCTCCTGGGTGCAGTAGTCTGAAACAGTTGGATAGGCCGGGCAAGTGCCTGTAGATACTTCTGGCATGTGCCATTTGCAGACATGTCCCGGAAGCTTCATATCTGAAAACTCCGGCGGGCATTCGCAGACCTCAGCAGATATGCTATTTTTTGCAAATCACAGTGGTGAAATCATTTTTAAGATACGCTTCTATAAACTCGACGCTCCCGATCCTGTCCGAATAGACTTCCAGCAAATCAGCGACTTCATCGGGACTGGAATAGAAGTATTTGTCTTCCCTGTCCGGAGAATCCCTGTGAAGAAGGTTGAAGACCACATACTTTCTTGAAAGGTCCAGAAACAGCCTTATGGCCCTTTTCAGGAAGTCGATGTTGTTTCCCAGATCCAGGTTGAAAATACCCGATGTGTATATCACGTCGAATAACTCGTTTTCAAATATCCGGTTCTCAAAGATATCAGCATGGATGAAATCACCGGAAAGACCCTTGCTCTTTGCAATACAAATCATTTTGTCCAGCAGATCCACGCCAGTGTACTTTATGTTTATACCCTTGTTTATGATATGTTCCAGGAGATTGCCGGTACCGCATCCCACGTCCAGCAGCGCCTTTCCTTCGAGGTCCACCGCTGACAACAGCATGTCGAATCTCAGCCGCTGCGCCTCTTCGCTTTCCCAGCCGAGTATGCCGTATTCCGGCAGACCCTTCGATAAATTGGTCTCATAATATGTCCTGATGATATCCAGCTTTTTCATCACGATACTCCCCACCTGTGACATGATAATATCATAGACCAAAGCTGATATGCGGTCAAGAAATCATGTGTTTTTTCGGGGTCAGGCTTTATTTGGCTTCCGGGTTGTTTTCTTTTCAGGCTCCATAGGTTATTATATTATGCAAATAGCCAGAATATCAGCGGAGGTATTTATGAACAAGGTTATCTGCGTCTATGCTTCATCCAGCAACCTGATAGACAGGAAGTATTTCGATATCGCATCCCGGTTGGGTGAAGCGATTGCGAGGAACGGCGATACGCTGCTGTTCGGCGGCGGTGTAAGAGGTCTGATGGGAGCAGCCGCCACAGCTGTCCACCGCCATAACGGCAGGGTTGTTGGCATCATACCGGAAGCACTGAATCAGAAAGGTGTCGTTTATGAAACCTGTGATGAACTGATAGTCACAAAATCCCTGAGAGAGAGAAAAGCCATTATGGATGAAAGGTCTGATGCCTTCATAGCGCTCCCCGGTGGTTTCGGCACTCTCGAAGAATTCCTGGAGATAATCACACTGAAGCAGTTGAAATATCACAACAAACCCATCGTGATACTCAATTTCGACGGATTTTTCGATGCACTGCTGGAACAGTTCGGGCACATCATGGATCAGCATTTCGCCAAACCTGAATCAAGCCTGCTCTACCATGTCACAACAGATACAGAAGATGCACTGGAGTATATCGAGACATACAAGCCGATCGAAATAAGGGAAAAATGGCTGACATGACCTGTCAGCAGTCTCCGGCTGCAATGTTTCACCTTCTGACGGCTTAATGCCGGAATATAAATCATATGTAAATATCGAGCCAAAGGAACTCTCTCTTCCAATGCACTTGATGCTCAGCTCATAAAAAGGACCGGCTATGCCGGTCCTGCCTTTACTTTATACCCTCAGTTCTGTAGGTTCATACCTTATGCGGAATTTCGGAAGCCTGTTGATCTTTCTGTAATAATTGATCTCCCAGTCTTCGCCCTGTGAGGGATCATTCATACCGTCAGCTGGCGGTGCGAACATCCTGAACATCAGCTCCTGTCCGCCCCTGATCGGTCTTTCATAGAATGCGGGCATCAGGTCGATGGTCTTCACACCCGGTCCCTTATAAAACCACTTGCCATTGAATTCAAAAACAGCATTCAGATTTTCTTCGTCAAAAGTGACCTCGCAAAAGACCGGACTCCTCTCCAGCCGTACCGGTATCGCCAGACCATCCGCATCCTCGAAGCCTCCCCATCTCAGTTTGACAGGGAGTTCAACGGCTTCACCCGTTTCCATCGTCGGATAGAACCAGGGATCATTTATTATCTCTCTGTAAGCGTCGAACAAGGGCTGTTTTATGCCATTTTCAGGGCAGTTGGGGTCCTCCAGTTCCAGACCCAGACGCCCTCTGTCCCTGAACTGGTACATAGTGATGCCTGTCATCCAGTCGGCCTTTTCATCCCTGAACATATAGTAGAATTCCTTCACCATTTCAGCCTGTTCGAATGGCCCTGTCACGTCGCCGTCAGCATTGAGCTCTGAGATGACAAGCGGTTTCGGCACACCGTCATTAAGCGCGCAGAATCTCTCATATGTAAATCTGTTTATCTCGAATCTTTCTCTCACATCATAACGCCTGTGGGATTT
>DGEE01000033.1:0-14290 GCA_002385815.1 Hungateiclostridiaceae bacterium UBA3934 | reverse complement strand
GCTTCACGGAATTCCTTCTCATAAGGCATCTCTTTGGCTCCCGGCACAGCTTCACCGCCTATACACAGGATCGTTTTTATGTGAGCCGCCTCCTGCTTTATTATATTGTGGAAGCGTACATAAAAATCGGCGACCTGCTGATAGGTATACCGCTTGTTGAAAGCGAACCAGTTGCCCGTAGCCTCATGATTGATCCTCAGAAGCAGCCTGCCGAAGGGCTTCAGTTCCCTTGCTATTTGAATCAGATGTTCATCAGGCACGGCACAGTCAATGGTCAAAGTAAGTGTGACATCCTGTCCATGCCGTCTCACATCCTTCATCGAGATAAAGGGCTCACCGTCAGTGTTTCCCCCGATGCCGCCTGTATACGGAAAATAATCGTCATAAGCATAATCCCATTGAAACGATACGTCCTTATCTGTCTTCAGCTTGCTCGCCCTCGTCGGCCAGCCCTCATCCAGCGGATAATAGCAATACATCAGGTTGATGCTTCTGTGAGGCCTGCCCAGCTTATCCAGTATGTAATCCTGACATACATATTCACCCCGCTCGCTGCCGTCTCCCAGATCGACAGCACAGGGAGCAGGCCCCATATGAAGTTTGAAAACCTTCGCTTCACTGCTCATTAACAGTTTCATCCTTTCATTTGTCAGTTTTCTGTCAGCGTCCCAGGACTACTTCGACCTTGTTGCTGTCCTGCATAACATCAAGCGGGATAAGCGTTCCGTCCAGCTTTCTGCCGTTGACTGTCAGAGAGATTACTCCCCTCGAAACCTTGTCCGGGTTTCTGACTTCGATGTCGAAACGCTTTCCCCTGAACACTCTGCTCACCCTGAAGCCCTCCCAGTCCTGCGGGATGCAGGGGTCCACTATGAGTCCGTCATAATCTGCCCTGACACCAAGTATATATTGCGAAATGGCCACAAAGCTCCAGGAGGCCGTGCCTGTCAGCCACGAATTCCTTGCGCGCCCGAACTTGTACGGATGCTCCTTGCCTGTGATGAACTGCGAATACACATATGGCTCCATCGTGTAGAGGTCTGCATTGTCATTCTTCGCTGCCGGCAGGAAGGACAGATAATATTCGAATGCCCTGTCGCCTCTGCCCAGCATGCATTCGGCGACTATTGCCCATGTATTTGCATGACAGAATATACCGGCATTCTCCTTGAGGCCCGGAGGGAATGAAGTGATGGCACCGATTTCAGTATCAGGCTCTTTGTATGCAGGATAGTTTTTCACTATTCCGTGCTCTGTAGCCAGATACTCCTTAAGGCTATCCATCGCCTGCAGCCCTTTTTCTTCAGAAGCTGCACCTGATACTACCGCCCAGGTCTGGCTGTTTATGAATATCTTGCACTGGTCGCTTTCCTGTCCGCCCAGCTTTCTGCCGCTGTCAAGATAACCTCTCAGGAACCACTTGCCATCCCAGGCATACTTCTCGATATTTTCAGCTATTTCCGTCCTGTATTTCCGGAAATGCTCAGCATCTTCATTGCGTCCGGTCCTTTCAGCAAGCTCTATGAACTCTGTAAGCCCGCGGTAATACAGGAATGTGCTCCAGATACTCTCTCCCTTTCCTTTCAGGTTGATACAGTCATTCCAGTCTGCCGCAAGGCCCAGCAGCAGCCCGTGAGGCCCTCTTTTGCCCCAGGAAAACTCAAGAGCCTGCTTCAGATGCTCGAAAACTGTCGCCTCACCCTTATCGCAGTACGGCACCGCCTGGTCGAGGAAAGCCGTATCTCCCGTCTCCCTGATATATGCAGGTACCGACAGCAGCAGCCACAGATGGTCATCGGAGAATATATGCTGCTCCGGCGGCACATTATGCGGTCCCTGTTTCCATGTGAGGGGCTGAAGACCGTGCATAGCCGCCCCGTTCGATATCTGGCCCTTCAGCAGATCGATGATCTTGTCACGGCAAAGCTCAGGTATCGAATGCATGACTCCCAGCGTGTCCTGATTGGTATCGCGATAACCGAGACCGTCCCGTCCTCCTGCCTCATTGAAGGAAGCAGATCTGGACCAGTTGAAAGTCGTCTGGCACTGATACTGGTTCCAGATATTGACCATTGAATCCACCAGCGGTGAAGGAGTGGAGCATGTATAGGCAGAAAGCCTCTTTTCCCAGTACTGACGTACCTTTTCGAACTCTTTCTCCACATTTCTGCGGTCAGAGTACAGCTTTTTACATTCCTGTCCAAAGGTTTTTGCATCGCCGACACCAACTATATAGACAGCATATGCCTTTTCGCCCGGTTTCAGCTTTATCCTGTTCTGCACCGACGCACAGGGGCTGCCTCCGACAGCTATGGTATTTGCATTGGAACCTCTTTCAACGGCAATGGGATTTCCCTCATGCCGATAGCGCCCTATAAACTCTTCCCTGTCTGTTTCAAAGCTGGCCACAGGAAGCGTGGATGCCATGAAAGCCTTAGGCTCGGTTATAGGCCAGAGGCGTATCGAATAATCCACTACATCATTTTCGTAGCCCATTCTGCATGTGTAAAGTATGTATTGGAAATTGGTAAGATCCTGATCCATATTCCAGAAGCACCACTCTGCGTAAGTGAACAGCGACAGCTCCCTTTCCCTGTCCGATTTGTTCCCGATCTCCACTTCCCAAATCTCAACAGGCTTATCGATCGGTACGAACACCCGGTAATCGGATTTTATCCCTTTGTACTCGCTTTCGAACTTCGTGTATCCAAGTCCGTGGCGGCATATTGTCCTGTAGCTGTCCAGAGACTTGCCCACCGGCTGCCAGGATGCAGACCAGTAATCTCCGTCTTCATCGTCCCTGATATAGACATATCGGCCCGGACGGTCCATAGGTATGCTGTTGAATCTGAACCTCAGCATCCTGGCCGATTTTGGTGATTTGTAAAAACCGTAGCCGCTTGCGTTGTTTGAGATAATGCCACAATACTCGGCAGTGCCAAGATAATTCACCCAGGACATCGGCGTATCAGGTCTTTCGATAACATACTCCCTGCTGACATCGTCAAAGTAGCCATAGCGCATAGTGGTGCCCCTCCTTTTGACATTTGCATGTTTTATTTTTTAGTTACACTAGATTATTTTAGCATAAATCACACGCAAATCCTATCTTTTTAATCCTATCCATGCCATTCGGCGGACCATGCCCTCATACCGGACCCAGGGCATCGGCCCTGCTGTCAGCAGCCCGTTTCCGACCCGGGTCACAAGACGACCCTGATCATGTTTAGAAAATAATTATATGTAAATAATAACCTAAAAACAATGTGATCTCTCGGAGGTAACCATGGATAATCCAACACTGAAGCTGGAAAAAAGAACAGCAGTCGGCGGCGGCAAGGCCAAAAGGCTGCTGGAGCAGGGGCTCGTACCTGCTGTTGTTTACGGAAGAGGATTCGGTTCCGCTGCTGCCCAGGTCAAAAGGTCTGAACTTAAAAAATTTCTCAAAACCAATGGCAAAAACACAGTTTTCAAAACTGAGTTCGCGCATGAGCATGACCTCTCCATGATCATAAAAAACATACAATACGATCCGGTCAATAAGGAAATCATCCACCTGGATTTTCAAAAGATCGATTCGCAGGAAACGGTGCAGATGCACATACCCGTCAGGGTCAGTGGCGAGGAAACATATACAAAGGCCGGCCATTCAGTCTTGCATCAGCTGAATTCCATAGTAGTGGAGTGCCCCGCCGGCAGTATTCCGAAATATGCAGAGGCTGACATCACCGGCATGAAACCAGGTCAAAGCTTTACCGCTTCTGACTTTCGCTTCCCGTCCGACGTAAAGGTCCTGACCAATCCTGCCAAAGTGATCCTTACAATAAAAGGCCGCCATTCAGAACCGGATGCTGAAGAAAAACAGGCTGTCGCTGAAGAATAGCCTCCTCACAGATATCTGTCATATATCGCCGGTCCGGAAATACCCGACCGGCGATATTTTCACCCATTTGTCGCAGTAATAGCCATAATGGCTTTCCACCACCTTGTTTTTCAGATCGAAAACTGATAAGCAGCCTTCGATCCGTATTTCTTTCCCATCACTGCTTCTGGGATTGTCAGCGTAGTAATCTTTGAATTTGCCGTAAGGTTCAAGAAAACTTATCAGCTCCTTCGAATCCCCGAAGCTGATACTACCCTTCTCCGCCAGCTTATCATTTATCTGGCGGTTTAGCTCGTCATAGCGCCATTGTATATCATCGGTCCTCTTGCCGATGACTCGCTGCGTCCACCAGTGCATGGCAAAATAGCGCATCTCAGGGATGACATAATGGTTCGATGCCACCAGCAGTTCATCACTGTCCTCTCTCTGAGGCGGAAAATAAAACGTGGATGGACAGTTCTGATCTCCGGCTTTGTTGATATATGCGGTTTTTTCAAAGGCATCCGGATATATCACCTTGGCGGTTTTCTTCTTCATATTGTAGTGATCCCAAAGCCGATGATTGAAAGTGAGGTAATCCGCCGGATATTCGTAATCATTCCATCTGAACATTACTCCATTCCGGTACGGTATTGCAGCGTGGCTTTTTATAAACTCAATATCCGGCAGCAGCGATCTGAAATCTTCATCGGCATATTGTGTGAAATCCGGTTCAGGCCATGACGCACCTGCTTCAGCGATACAGGATCGCTCTGAGCCGTCTGCGATAACGTAAAGCCATGATACTCCTTTCGGAAGCTCAGCCATCAATGAGGCTGCATCCTCTGCACTTTTGCCGTATTGGACACATAGTCTTGTCATAAGGAGTGAATTGATTCCTATGTTCTCCGGGTCACTGTTTGCACCGGGTGACATATTCACACCCAGCGCGACACCTTTCAGGTTCATTGCAGCTATACTTCCCACCATGCCGGGAGCTGCTATATTCACGAACGGAATAGAACGACGCCCTGCCAGAACTCCGGAGACCGGATCTTTTTCAAGGCCACCCCCATGGCCATCCGAAGTATCCTCCGGGGAATACAGGATATACGCACAGGTATCCTGGAAAACACCTGCGGACGGAAACATGAAATCCCTTCCGAACCAGCATCCATCGCCGGCGCTTTTTCCACTGACGGTAAATGCATTGCACATCATCGGTATGTCAAAATCCTCAGGCTCTATGCCTTCCAGGGAGCGTTTGAGGAACTTCCCCGAATAGATTACTGAACAGAGGATATCTATACCTGTGTTGAGCACGATGAGCCGCTGCATATCCACACGGGTCTTCGAATTGCGGCTCCTGCACCCATCATATATGCCCTGTATCTCTTCAGTTATTGCTGGTGGCAGCTGTTTCCATATCTTTCGGGAAAGCTCATGCAGTATCTTTATCAGGATGCTCTGGACCAGTTTGATTTTTTCAAGCACTTTGCTGCCTATGAATGAAAAAACGACCCTGTCGGTGTAATCCATCATCCTGGCGATTTCATCCTCTGCCATTTTCCCCATGAGATAGCCTGTTTCATATGGTGTTCCTTCAACATAATAGGCCTTTTTGGGTCTGCCAGTATCGTAATTGACGACTGTCCTGCTTTCTGCGGTTATGCCAAGTCTCCGGTTATACACGACCGTCCTTGTAACATCAAACCCGTCATTGCTGAAAGCTTTCGCCAGATGTATCAGCCGCTTCCCCAACTCCGTGCTTCTGTACAAGCGAAACACCCCTTTAAAAAGCCGGTGCCGCAACCGCTGATGCACCCACCGACATATGGTTTCCAGTACCACATTATGCATGGGTCAGTGATGTTGTGAGACAGCTTGGCATTCAGTGAGCTCGACGAGATAAATTCCCGTCAGGCATTGTCAAAGAAAATCTCAGTTAATATATCAGACAAAGAGGCCGTAAAATCTTAGCAATGTGAGAGGTGTGCTAAAAATTTCTATCATCTCTCACATTTTCACTGACTTTCAAAATCAAAGTCCACTGTTGAGGGATTTGTAATGGAAATTACTTTTTCAATCGAGGACATTACAGTCCCGTTTGCAGCAAATAAAACGCAATTATCCTTAAGTCATTTGTGGTATACTTAATTAGGCGGATGCCTGCAAACAGGGATTCAGCAATGCAACCTCCTGGTAATAAACTCGGCAGATATCCGCTGCCAAATCACATGTGCAAGGAAGGTACAATTGAAGGCGCATTATCAAAAGACTCTGCTGGACGCAGATTTTCCAATGAACATATTCTTTACCGATGTTACTGAGTTCCCGCCTCACTGGCACGAAGTGGTGGAACTGGTTTACATAACGGAGGGAAGCCTGACCATAGGCGTGAACAATGAAGTATATACGATGGAGCCCGGGGATATAATGCTCATCTCGGGCAGCGATGTGCATTATTTCGTCCCGATCCCTAATCAGGTTAACAGGCTGATCGTCCATTTCGACATGGCCTATTTTGAGGCCGCCTATCCGGAAGCAAAGAACAAACGATTCACAAGGGTGCATTTGAAAAAAGGACAGTCCCCGGATGGCGAAATTGACGTGCATAAGCTCCTGGAGGACCAACTGACAGAAATCATCAATGAATACAATGAGCAACGCCCAGCATATAAAATCGTGTTGCGGGCCAGGTTGTTCGATATACTGTCCATACTGATACGGAACGTGCCCATGAAGCCCTATTCATCCCAGGAGCGTTCCAGGCAGCAGAAGCGCCTGAGCAGATTGGAAAATGTGTTCCGCTATGTCGAGGAAAACTATGCATCACCTATCACACTAAAGGAAATCGCTTCGGTGGCAAATTTCAGTGAGTATTATTTTACAAGGTTTTTCAAGGAAGCCACCGGAATGACATTCGGAAGATATCTAAACAATTATCGGGTAGAAAAGGCAGCCTTTTTTCTAAGGAACTCTGATGATTCGATCACAGAAGTTGTGTTCAAATCCGGCTTTGGGAGCATCAAAACCTTCAACAGAGTGTTCAGGCAGATAAAAGGCTGTTCTCCATCGGCATATAAGAAAGACAATTTGTGAAGCGCTTTATTCAATTAGTGACGAGCAGACTATACAATCATGATCTGAAAATGTTGACTTACAGCCTCTTTTTGCAGGCATCACCGCATTATCCATTTCGTCACAAAAAAACGGCTGCCCTGCAGCCGCTTTTGTACTATTATCCTCTATACAAGCAATACGTCAAACTTGCCCCATGTCATGCTGCATGTGATGATATATGCCTTGCCCGGGTTGGTGAAAGTATAGTTCTCTTCTACCTGCTGCGGATGCATTTCAAGCTCTACACCGTTGTTTGACATATTCACGAGGAAGATGCCATTGTGCAGGTTCAGGAATTCACCCACCGAAGCCTGTGCCAGTTCGTCAGGCTCCGTGATCTCCTCCTGCGCGAATCTGGCGGCAAAAGTCACGAACACATCAGTGTCACAGGTTATGGCCGTATTTATGTTGATCTTCCCGAATATTTCCTGACTGGTAAACCATCTTGCGGTCACATCGGACTTAAGCTGATTTATCTCGACTGTCGGATAATCGTCCACAAAACGGATCAGGTTTTTCATCAGCAGAGTGACATAATCGCTGTACATTTTTCCAAGAAGGGCTTCCCCATAGCTCTGGAATATTTGTTCGATCTCCTCTGAATCATCTTTCCTTACCACATTGAACTGCCTGGTGGACATGCCATATTCCTTCTTGTAACTATCAAGTGCATCCTGAAGCTGATCGATGGTCAGATGCCCTCTGTCGATCAGGGCCTGTCCCAGCATCAGATGTCCCTGCTTTTGTGTTGCCAGCATTTCTTCGAGCTGCTGCTCATTTATATATCCCTTTTCTATTGCCAGCTCGCCGAACCTCTTGTCTATTCTCTTTTGCATATTGTGGATCTCTTCGACCTGCGAAGGAGTCATATATCCTGCATTGACAGCAATGACACCCAGCTTGAGGCGCACGGATCTCTGGTATTCAAGAGCATCGGTCAACTGCTCGGGGCTGATCAGCCCTTTGTTCAACAGGTAATTACCGAAATATTGGCTATACATATTTCACACCCCTTCCTGGAAAATATTCCTGATGATATGCTCGATCTGAGATTTTTCCCACGGTTTTTGGATAAAGTCGGAGGCACCGGCATCCATTGCTGCCTTCAGGTGTGACTTGGTACCTGAAGAGGACAGCATTATGACCTTTACATCCTTCTTTGCTTCCATCATCTCTTTCAAAGCCTCGATCCCGTTTTTGTCGGGCATCACTATATCCAGAAAGACAAGGTCCGGATCATGTTGCTTGAAAAGCTCGACGGAGCTTTGCCCACTTGATGCTTCAACTATGTTAAAGTCACCATATTCATTAAGGCAATCTTTCATTTTTTTCCTGACAAGAAGAGAATCGTCGCAAATGAGAATCGTAGGCCGGCTTTTGCTCATCACTATACCTCCCCGATAAAAAATGTAGAATTTTGTTATATAACTATAATATCTTATTTTTTCCATCATGTAAAGAAATTGCACGCGTTTGATATGTTTTAACGTTTTTATTCCTGTTGCATAGAATATAGAAGTAGCATTATTGTAAAGGGGTCTTCCAAATGCAACTGCCAAAAGGCTCGGGACTTGAAGTGCTGGACAGGATGGTCCGCAGAAGCATCAGATATTACTCAGATCTGTTCAGTACAGACCGATTCCGGCAAAGCATGGTGTCGGCATTGAAAAATCTCCCGACTATTGAGCTGCCGTCGCTGGCCAACCTGAGAAGACCGGTCGATTCCTTAGTGAAAACGCTTAACGACGCTGTTGCGCAGATGACCAGCAGACCAGCCAAAATTGATTATCATAACATCGTCAGCAGTTTTCTGCCGCCGGGTGCCAGTCTGATAAAACCCCAGTATCCTGAAAATGCAGGTGATATCAGGTTGATCGATCTCGACGGCGACGGACGCAGCGAGCTGGTCACATCATACATTTCCAGTGACGGCATCAGGACACTTGTGTTGAAGAAAGATGAGGTCCAGTGGTACAAGATGGCCGAGATCAACAGCCCTGGTTTCAGCAGCATACACTACTGCGGATACGCCGACATATCCGGGGAAGGGAGAAAGGACATCCTCCTCGGTCTCATCTCTGATCAGCAAAGCCGGAAGCTGTTTGCATACTCGCTGTCAGACGGAGGTTCCAGAAAAATATTCAGCAAGGGATATGATAAGCTGGAGGTACTCAGAAGTTCCTCCCGGACCTCGAGAGACGCGGTTGCACTGTGGCATGAGCAATCTCCCGGCATATATGACATTGAACTGATACGTTGGAACGGGATCGATCTGGAGCAGCTTGACAGGACTCGTTATCTTACTGCCAAAGTGTTGCCCTTGTATATAAGAAAGCTGAGACAGGATCCTTCTGACATCGTCAGCTGGTACAATCTTGCTGACACATTTATCGCAGCAGGCGACAGGGTGAATGCGGCCAGGGCAGTAAAATATGCACTTGAGCTCTCGCCGGACCCGATGATGAGAGACAGACTCATGGAACTCCGGCAAAAGCTTTGACTGCTTTGCCGCCGGTATGAAAAATACGTGGAGGAGACGGATATGAATGACTGGCGCGCCGCTTTCCCTGCTTGACAATATAAGGGTCAGCAATGGCCCGGAAGGCCTGAGGAGCTTTTTTTCGGAACTGCTGCATACTGACAGGATCGGACTAGTAGAACTGCTCAATGACAGGCATCTCTGTTTCAGTACACTGTACTTGCTGAAGTCAGACATCAAAAGCAGAAGCCTGCAGGATATGTTGTCCATTAAATACAAACGGGCACTGGAACTGGCAGATATGCTGTCCAAACCGGGACCTGCCGTCGTATCTTCAGTCAGCAGACGTTCAGGCAGAAGATCATTGGGAGAATACCAGAAGAACGGCAAAACAACGGTCGTTGAAGCAATGCGCTCAGATGCTGTTACTGTGTCTTCACTCAGTTGGATCGCTGAAACAGGCTGGGACATCAATATGCCCGAAGGCCCCTATGAGCTTCTGATGGAACGCTGTACGGCGCTGCTACTGGCATATCAGAGAGAAAGATCGATCCTGCCGGCAATAGCCGATACGATTTTTGAACGCCACAGGCATGGAAGGCTTATACACAATCTGGTCTGGGCTTTCTTTGAAGCACATCACAGGGAAAGCCTTTATTTGATTGCCCAAAGGCTGGATTCACCGGATATGCGCGATGTCATCCTGGCAAGGAAACTGCTTGGTTTCATCCCCGGAATGGATGATGACAGGGAAGACGGTCCTGCCCTGTATCACCGTGCGCTGAACTGGCTGACTGTGAACATGCCTTACATCTGCCGCACCGGTGAAAGCATGCAGATGTGTCCGAAACCCTTATTTTATACAGTTTCATATGAAGCCAAATACCTGTGCCGACAGGTGTCTGAAGACAGCGGAAAACAACCTGCGCCTCTGAATGAGCTTGAAGCTGAACGGCTCGAATGTTTCCGCAATCTGGATGAGCCGCGCAGGCGGCTGCTGGCAGATGCATCCTGCTCACTTTATATGAGAGACATGAACCAGTGGCTATCCTGGTTCAGCCTCCCCATTGATGACCAGCTCGCATTTGCATCTCTTATGACAGGGGGATCCGCATGATCAGATTTGAAGATGGCTTTTCTGACCTTGAGTCAATATTCGCGCAATACAGACGAGGCAGTCCCGAATACGAAGCCTTAAGCAAGCTTTCAGAAAGCAGCCGCAGTTATGTCTATTTGTCAAGGGAAGAACTGGAGTTTGAGTTAAGCCTGAGAAAGGGCATAATCGACGCCTCTCTGGCACTTTACAGGAGAAGACTTCCATTCAGGATATTCCAGGAGTCCTTTTGTAATGAGGCTTACTGGGACAGAAGGCAGGACGGCGGCTTTGTGCTGAAGTCCGGCGCCAGACCTTCCAGGGCTGTGGAGGACATTTTCATCAGCACCCGCATGTACGGGACAGAATGTGCCACAGCCATCGTCATCATATATTACAAGGCTGTCCTGGATGTATATATGCCAGAATTGTTTGACCGCGCTTTTCCCCGCATCGTTCTGATGAACTGGCGTGACATGGATCAGCTGATCGATCCGGCGACATACCGCGGGCTGGCTGATTATCTGCCCGGCGACTGCAGATATGTCAGGAATCCTGATGTGGATCCGCTGACTCCTGAATGGCAGGGGGAAAACGTCATAGACCTGGGCAACGGCAGATATTACGGACATGGCATAGGACTGGGCAGTATAGATTATTTCATCGACGCACTGAACCGCAACAGAAGAGAAGGCTCGCAGGCATCCGCCTACCTTATGGACACCGCTACAAGACCTGATTTTCGGAGTCTGTACCTGTACCGGAAAAATGCTTCATAAAAAGCAGGTTCACTGAATAACTTTTACTTATGAGAAGGTTGTATGATATACGTATATTGAAGACCCGACTCCTGGGGCAGATAGACAAGTTCTATCGGGACTCTTTTGTCCTGACGCTTTCAAATATGACCACAGGCATTATCGCCTTCTTTTTTTCCATCCTGCTTTCAAGGAAGCTGGGCGCCGAAGGCCTTGGACTGTATGGATTGGTTATGCCTGTCTACGGTCTTTTACTCTGTATCACCAGCGATGGCATCATAACCGCCATCTCAAAAATTTCGACTGTCTATTTCAACCGCAGTGAATACAAAAACCTGAACAGGACATTCAGCACCGTATTCATACTGACCATATTCCGGGCTCTCAGCGTGGCCCTGCTGGTGCTCATTTTCCACAGACCCATGGCGGTCTATGTGGTAAGAGATGCCCGCGCATCCGGTGCATTGATGGTATTGTCTCCGGCTCTTATCTTCGTGTCGCTTTCAGCTGTAATAAAGGGCTATTTTTACGGGATGGGCAAATACAAGACAACAGCTTCGATAGACATCCTCGAGAAGCTTCTCAGAGTGGGGGTCCTGCTGTCTGCCATCGCACTGCTGAAGCCTGAAAGCGTATCAGGAACGGTTGCCTCAGCTTTCCTGGCTCTGACGACAGGAGAACTGGTCAGCTTCCTGACTCTCCACATCTGCTACAGGATAGAAAAAGGGAAGCTTAAGGGCAGCACAGGCAGAATCAAATCAAGGATACAACTGGTTTTCGATGTACTGGTCATATCCGTGCCCCTGTGCTTCAACGGCATCGTCTCATCTGTGATATCGACTGTCTCTGCATTGATCGTCCCCCGCAGGCTCATGGCAGCGGGATTTTCCTACAGAGATGCCCTGGCGCTGATAGGCAAATTCAGCGGGATGGCCCTTAACATATCTACTCTGCCCTTCATAATTATAAATTCCATGCTCACTGTTCTGGTACCGGACATGTCCCTGAATATAAGCAAAAAGGACTACTGGTCCGCTGAAGAAAGGATAGCCCAGGTCCTGAGAATATCCTGCATCATCGGCATATCGACAGCCATCGTCTGTTTCGTCATGCCCGGAACTTTGGGATGGGTTTTCTATCAGAGAAATGATCTGGCAGACATGATAAGGTTTTCGGCACCCATCTGTCTGGTAACCTTTATATCATCCCCAACCTTTGGTGTGCTCAATGCCCTCGGCAAGCAAAACATCCTTCTCAAAAACTCTCTGATCCATTCTCTGCAGAGTCTGGTGCTCACCACAGTACTGGCCGGCATCCCGGCACTCAACATTTACGGCTGCGGCATTGCAATTATCCTCACATCTGTCACATCACTGGTATTGAATATAGGAGAAATCAGAAAAATATGCGAAATCAAAATCGATCTGCAGGATATCATAATAATGGTCGTAGCCGGCACTGCATCGTGGTTGTCAGCCCTGCTGGCTGGAAATGCACTGTCGGCAGCACCGCCTGCCGTGCGGACAGCAGGTGTCGTCACAGCCTGCTTCGGGTGTATGGCGGGGCTTTGTACATATGCCTTCAGGTTGAAGAGAGAGACCTGAACTGCATCACAAACACGGCCCCTCTTCCGTCTTTTACATTCTCAGCCCATATCCTGCCCTTCATCTCCGTCATGTAGTTGGCGCAACTATGGAGACCAAAACCGTGTCCTTTACGCTTAGTAGTAAAGCCATAGGCAAAAATGCTTTCCAGCTTGCCTTCTTCTATGCCCGGTCCCGTATCGCTGACCCGTATGAAGACGTGTTTGCTGTCCCTGGTGACTTCGATGGTAAGTACTTTATCCGCATCTTCGATGCTTTCCATTGATTCCACAGCATTTTTCACCACATTGGTCAGTATGTGGAACAACTTGGTGCTCTGGGCCAGAGCTCTTACAGATTTGTCATATGATCTGACTATCTTTATCCCCGCTCTTTCGATGGAATTCCGGCTCAACTTCAGTACATTCTCAATGACCGGTATCACATCCAGACGTTCGAGACTCGACCTTATGCCGGTCAGACTCTGCTGCGTGTTGATGATGCCCTCGATGAGGCTGACTCGCTCGAGGAGCCTTTCCACATGGTCCTTCAAATTGTTCCTGAACCTGATAAACGAATCGCCCAGCGTTGCATAGTACTTCATAAGCATTATTCCCTTTTCATCATCCCTGATAAAGGATTCAAGCTCGTCAAATCTTTTTGCGAGCATGTCGTTGGCCATTTTCAGATCATCAAGACAACTGTTTTCCATCAGGCTTTCAAGAGCCTGCTGCGTAGTGTTCACACTGTTCATTATATTGGCTATATTGTGCAGTATCCCTGTAGTGTCTGCCATGCCCTTTTTATGTGCCTGTTCCATCAGTTTCCTGTAGCTTTGATCCAGCCTCTCGAAAAGTATTATGCCATTCAGGGCGATACTGATGTGTTTGCTGAGGATACGCATTATCCTGATATCCGTCTGGCCTGGTTCGATAAGCAGGAATCCTATGAACTCATCGCCCACATACAGAAAATGGGACAGGAGGAAATGCGGCTTACCATCATGGGGCAAATCTTCGGTCAGGCTGCCTGAAACGCTTCGTTCGTGTTGTGGCCGTTCCTTTATCATTTTACCGTCATAATACTCAAACTCCAGTTGGTAATCAGGAAATGCGGAATTCTCTGATCGGTCACTGAACAGATAAAGCCAGCAACCCTTCACGCCTATCCTCGGCAGATTGACAGCAAGTGACTCCTTCAGGCTTTCCACATTGAATTGCGTAAGCAGTATCTTCCCCACTTCACGCAGTATGAGCTGGACCCTGTCGTACTCCACATGCTCTGCGAACACAGCGGTAGCAAGTTTATTCTGCAAAACTCCCTGCATCTGATTGAATAAATTGTCAGCCCATATCACTTTCTTCATATCCTGTCTCTTATACACATCTGACT
>DGEE01000109.1:5823-13607 GCA_002385815.1 Hungateiclostridiaceae bacterium UBA3934 | reverse complement strand
TTGATTACGATAAGCTTGATCCTTGGCTTCTTCATATCTTATGCGGAACCCGACCTGCACATTCTGGCCAACCAGGTAGACAGCGTTACTTCCGGCCAGTTTGACGACACATTGATGGTTATAGTCGTATCTGTTGGAATCGGAGTAATGATGACTCTTGGAATGCTGCGTATCCCAAAGGGCGTCCGACTCAAATATGTGTTCACAGGTGCATATGGTTTGATTTTTATTTTGTCACTGTTTTCTTCATTCGATTTTCTGGCCATAGCGTTTGACGCATCCGGAGCCACGACGGGCGCAGTTACAGTTCCTTTCATGCTGGCATTGGCAGCCGGTGTCTCAGCCATTAAGAAGGACAGCAAGATGGGAGAAGCCGACAGTTTTGGACTGGTGGGGATTTCATCGACAGGTGCGATTATGGGTGTTTTAGTTGCCGGTCTTTTTCTCAAGGTCGACAAGCTGGACGGTGTATTACCGGAAACGCAGATAGCGAGTTCCAATCTCTTTGAGGTATATTGGTCAAAATTGCTCAACATAGCATGGGAGTCTTTTGTATCGTTGCTGCCGATAATCATAGTTTACATATTATTCCAGATATTTTCCTTCAAACACAAGAAGCGAAAGGTTGTCGATATCTCACGCGGAATCTTCTTGACTTTTGCAGGTCTGGTGATATTTTTACTGGGAGTCAATGGCGGCTTTATGGAACTTGGTGCCCACCTGGGAGTACGTCTTGCTTCGCTGGATTCAAAAATCCCGGTTTTGCTGGTGGCATTACTGCTCGGTCTTTCCACTGTACTTGCTGAGCCGGCGGTTCTTGTACTGACTCATCAGGTGGAGGATGTCACCGGCGGATCTGTCAATCGCCTTCTTGTTCTCATATTTTTATCAGTGGCGGTTGGCGCATCGATCTTCATGTCCGCCATAAGGATACTGGTTCCCGGTATACAGCTATGGATGTACATCCTGCCCGGATTTGGCCTTTCTGTGTTATTATCTTATTTCGTGCCTGATTTGTTCGTCGGTATTGCTTTTGATGCGGGTGGTGTTGCTTCCGGCCCCATGACTGCTACTTTTTCGCTTGCCTTTGTTCAAGGTATAGCTGCGCATGTTCCGACAGCTGATGTTGTAACAGACGGGTTTGGCATGATAGCTATCGTTGCAATGATGCCGATATTGGCAATCCAGTTGCTGGGGGCGCTTTACCAGGCAAAATCACGCAAGGCGTCTGCAGCAGCTGTTATAGAAAAGAAGTAACTTGGAGGTAATCATGGATAATAATGAGAAACATCCTACCGGACAACAATTCCAAATTCTGACTCTGATCCTGAGTGAGCATCAATGCCATAAGTGCGTCCAATTAGCCAGGGAGAACGGTATTTGCGGTGGTATATTGACTCTTGGCAAAGGCACAGTGAACAGCTCTGTTTTGAACTTGCTGGGGATAAAAAGCCAGAAAAGGGAAGTGGTTAGTTTCCTGATGGAAAAGGACAAGGCAAAAAAAATGCTGGATCGTTTCACTGAAGAGCTGCAGCTATACAAGAATGGACATGGGATTGCTTTTTTGACATCTGTTTTGGTTGCAAATCAGGAAACTGATAACAATCGGGTTGTCGGTAATACAGTACAAGGTTTGGAGGATGAGGTTATGTATAGAAAACTGACCGTTATCGTCGATCGTGGTTTGGCCGAGGATGTAATGTATACCGCTCGCAAAGCAGGCGTCGGCGGAGGAACGATAATGCATGGGCGCGGTGTTGGTGCGGAGCACACTACGAAACTGTTCGGCATGGAAATTGAACCAGAGAAGGAACTGGTTCTGATGCTGACACCAGGTGAGATAATTGATAAGGTGATGGAGGCATTGTCTCAGGAGCTCCAGATAGGAGAGCCCGGCAAAGGAGTTATGTTTGTTGAACCGGTTGTGGAAGTCCGAGGACTTTTTGAGCCGGATCAAAATGATAAAAATGACTGACAAAAACACACAAGAACTATAGTCAAAGCACACAGAAAGCAATTGAGATTTAAATAGCGAAACTACTGCACCTGAACAGGATACCAACCTGTTCAGGTGTTTTTGTAAAGTCTGCACAAGCATTGTTATTGATTGAAGTCTGCGCATTCAGTGTCAACGCCTTTTATCCATCGTGTGTATTGAAAATTCTGATTTCACAGTAAGTGGGTCAACAAAGACTTCGGCATCATATGGATATATAGAAGCAGATAAACAAACCTGACTACCAGGTCCGAGCGGTACAACGTGTGAAAGTAGTCTCGATCTGTTTTAAAGGCGGGAACCGGATTTCGGCAACTGTCTGTCGTATCCATTGATAAAGGAGTTGAAGATAAATGAATCTCAGAACATTGTTTCTGACAAAAAACCTTTGCTACGAAGTAGGCAAAAAACATACGCCTAAGGGAATCATGGTGCATTCGACCGGTGCTAACAATCCGAAATTAAGCAGATATGTAGGTCCTGACGATGGTCTGCTGGGGAACAACCCATATAATAATCACTGGAACCAACCTACGCCAGGCGGCAGGAAGGTTTGCCCGCACGCTTTCATAGGTAGGTTGAAGGACAACAGCATAGCGACGTACCAGACATTGCCGTGGGATATGGCAGGCTGGCATTCAGGAAGCGGCAGGCTGGGATCTGCTCAGAATGCCAACAATTCAGGATATATAGGTTTTGAGATCTGCGAAGATGGACTGACTGATCCGGTTTATTTCAGCAAGGTGTATCGCGAGGCTGTAGAGCTTACAGCTTTCCTGTGTGTTATACATGATATCAGGCCAGTTGAGCCATATTTGATCGATCACAGTGAAGGGCATCAGTTAGGTATAGCGAGCAATCATGCTGATGTGATGCATTGGTTTGCTAAGCATGGCAGGAACATGGATGTGTTTCGCGCCGATGTGAATGCTGAAATGGCAAAGATAGCGAACCGGGAACTTCTTAAAGCAGCGACAAAGATCAGCAACAGGGTGCCTGGCGGGATCAACATTCTGATGTGGTCCGGAAACGACAGGGAATGGAAGGGAAAGTATGCAGATGCGCTGCTGCTGAAGATAGCTGATGCGTGGGACTGAAGTGGCATTGAATAAGCTGTGTCTTTCTCATCAAACTGCAATTGTCGGTCAGCAGTAATCCCAAAATTATTGTTGCCTTTATTGCTTTTATCTATATAAAAATTTATAATAGTAATGTAAACGATTACATGCTAAAAAATCACTCCAAAAACATTGATATCCTTGACATAATTTATTAAATGAGGAGGTAAAATGGCTACAATAAGCGATGTGGCACAAAAGGCCGACGTTTCGGTGGCTACTGTATCAAGAGTATTGAACGGCAGCTCGAGGGTTTCTCCGGAGACAGCATTAAGAGTCAGACGTGCCATCGCCGAGCTGGATTACCGGCCGAATCTGTTGGGCAGGAACCTCAGAAGGACCAAATCTGAAAGGATATTAGTACTTCTCCCCAATATTGCGAACCCATTTTATGCAGAGATTGTCAAAGGGATAGAAGATGTTGCAAACAGAAATGGATACAGTATTATGCTTTGTAACACAGATTCAGATCCGGAAAGAGAGAAGAAACACATCAGAATGCTGAAAGGTTACTTGGCTGATGGCGCTATATTGATGGCATCTGAAATGACATGTGAAGAATTAACAGAACTGTCCCGCGAAGTTCCGATTGTGCAGTGTTGCGAATACAGGGCTGGTCTTACAATCTCCCATGTGTCGATTGACAATGAAATGGCGGCTTATCAGGCAGTAAACCATTTAGTCGGTTTGGGACACAGGCGAATAGCGTTTATTGGTGCCAGGAATCATTTTTTATCTTCTGCTTTGAGGAAGGATGGCTACATACGTGCACTGAAAGAGGCGGGGATTGCATTTGATCCGGTATACTGCGGGTATGGCGACTACAGTTACAAGTCGGGATTCAGGATAATGAAGCAGCTTCTGGGTTTGAATCCGCGGCCGACAGCTGTTTTTTGTGTGTCAGATCTTATGGCGATCGGAGCGATAAGGTCAGCCATGGAAGAAAACCTGCGTATACCTCGAGACCTTGCTGTTTGCGGGTTTGACAATATATATTTTTCAAGCATGTTTAAACCTACCCTTACAACTGTTTCGCAGCCAATGTATGATTTAGGATGTACGGCTATGGAGGTGCTGATTAACATAATTGAGGGGCAAACCAAAGGAGCAGCGCATTATTTCCTGGACCATGAGCTTATTATCAGAGAGTCTACTGCAAAATAACACTGTTTGTGACAGGGGTATGCCTGTTAATATTCGTAAAGGATGCGATGCCATGAAAATCAGGGTTACTGGCTGAAATAAAATCAGTCACAAGAGATGGTAAGAGTTAGAATTCCAGCCGGGACATGAATCACATCCGACTTACACAAAAAAGGCATTCAAGAAGTAATAATTGATGCAGTAAGGCAGGGAAAACCAGCTAAAAGGGTCGACAGCCTGGATACTATAAGCCTGCAAGTACCTCCGGAGAAAAGTTAACAGGATGGTGCTGCAGCTGAAAGGGTTGCATGGGGGCGGAGTGTTGTGAAAAATCATATTGGATGCTTCAGCACAGAATACAAAAATTTCACCTTAATAGATATTAAAATAATATTTGAAAGGGGTATGGAAGAATGATTGGAATCGGAATTATAGGATGCGGATCAATTTCGGTCGCAAGACATGCACCGGAGTATAGCGCCCGGAATGATTGCAAAATAATCGGCTATTATGATCCTAAAACTGAGCGGGCTGAGAAGCTGGCAGAGAAGTATGGCGGCAAAGTATTCAAGTCGCTCGAAGAACTCCTGAAAAGCAAAGAAATCGATGCGGTAAGTGTGTGCACTTCGAATAAATACCATGCTCCAGTAACGATTGCCGCACTTAATGCCGGGAAACATGTTTTGTGTGAAAAACCCATAGCCACTTCTTTGGAAGAAGCACAGAAGATGATTGACACAGCCCGGCAGACAGGTAAGTTTCTGATGATAGGTCATAACCAGAGGCTAGCTCCTGCTCATATCCGCGCCAAAGAGATTCTGCATGCCGGTGAACTGGGAAGAATCCTGACCTTCAGAACAACTTTCGGCCATGGGGGTCCAGAGTTCTGGAGCCAGGATAAAGGCAGGCATACGTGGTTTTTCAAGGCGGAGGACGCATTTATCGGTGCAATGGGGGATCTGGGCGTTCATAAAGCCGATTTGATCCGCTGGCTGATCGATGATGAAATCGAGGAAGTTAAAGCATATGTTTCAACATTACATAAGACTAATGAGAAGGATGAACCCATCGAGGTCGATGACAACGCAGTATGCTTGCTGAAATCAAAGTCAGGAATCTATGGCACTCTTACAGCAAGCTGGACCTATTACGGAAATGAAGACAACAGCACAGTTTTGTATTGTACAAATGGAGTTATGAAAATTTATGATAATCCAGAATATCCCATTGAAATTACGAAAAAGAACAGGGAAAAAGTCTTCTATAAGGTAGGAAGGATACAGACTAATGAGGATCAGAGCAGTTCAGGCGTCATCGACATGTTCATAGACTCGATCAACAGTGGTAAAGAACCTGAAATCAATGGAGAGGAAGGTATGGAAGCCCTTCGCATCGTAGTCGCATGCCTTGAATCATCAAGTACTGGCAAAGCGGTTAAGTTATGAACACTGTAGCTGGAGGCTTTCGCTCCTATGTAAAACGAATGGAGGAGACATAATGGATTTAACTGAAAAAATCGGATTACAGCTCTATACTGTCAAAGAGGAGGCAGCTAAGGATTTTATAGGAACCATTGAAAAAGTAGCAGCGGCAGGCTACAAGAATATCGAATTTGCAGGTTTTTTCAACACTCCTGCAGAGAAGTTGAAGGATACATTGGACAGGCTGTCACTCAAAGCCGTTTCTTCGCATGTGGATAAAAATATGCTTCTTAACAATCTTGATGATTTAATAGCATACCACAAAGTAATTGGGGCAAAAAATATCGTGCTGTCATGGTCCAAAACAGATACTCTCGATGATGTTAAAGACACTGCAGAACTGCTGAACAGCATAGCTCCGAGAATCCAGCAGGAGGGAATGGGACTGGGGTATCATAACCACGGCCATGAGTTTCAGAAAATTGACGGTACATATGCAATAGATATTCTTTTCGATCTGACAGAAAAGGCCGGAGTTTTCCCTCAGTTCGACGTTTTCTGGATCAAGTATGCGGGCCTTGATCCAATTGATTTCATCAGCAAATATGGCTCAAGATGCAGGATAATCCATCTGAGAGATATGAAAAAACAAGGAGAAAGGCATTCGACGGAGATTGGCAATGGCATCATCGATATGAAGAGAATCATACAGAAAGGCCTTGACGTTGGAGCAGAATATTTTATCGTTGAACAGGAAAGTTTTGAAAGACCGTGTCTTGAGGCATGTAAAATCAGCTACGATAATTTGAAGGCAATGGGAGAGCAAATGAAGGTATAGTTGTCCAGGCAGGTAAAATGGCTGGTCCAATATTTTTCAAAAATCAGGATCGGAGAAGGAGGTTTGTGATATGAAACTTGGTGTTTTTACAGTTTTACTGTCCGCAAAGAGCCTTGAGGAGAGTCTTGCTTATCTGAAGGAATCAGGAGTGCAGGCGGTAGAACTCGGAGCAGGCGGATATCCGGGCAAAGCTCATGTGAATCCCGACGAACTTTTGGGGGACAGTTCTGCAATTTCTAAACTGAAGGAGCTCATTAAAAAGTACGATATGGAGATTAGTGCTTTAAGCTGCCATGGTAATCCTGTCCATCCACAGAAGGAGTTGGCCGACAAGTTCCATGAAGATTTCGAAAAAACAGTATTGTTGGCTGAAAAACTAGGTGTGGGAAGGGTTTGCGGATTTTCAGGCTGTCCTGGTGATTCTCCGAATTCACTATACCCCAACTGGGTTACCTGCCCATGGCCTGACGATTTCCTGAAAATTCTGGATTACCAGTGGAATGAGGTGCTGATACCATATTGGCGGAAAACAGCTAAGTTTGCGCAGGAACATGGGGTGAGCAAAATCTGCTTTGAAATGCACCCCGGCTTTGCGGTGTATAATCCTGAGTCGCTGTTGAAGTTGCGTAATGCTGTAGGTGATGTCATAGGTGCTAATTTTGATCCCAGTCATCTCTTCTGGCAGGGTATCGATCCGGTTGCAGCAATACGCGAGCTTAAGGATTGTATATATCACTTCCATGCAAAAGACACAAGGATCGATCAGTACAATACTGCTATTAACGGGGTTTTAGATGTTAAGCATTATGGCGACGAGATTAATCGTTCCTGGATATTCAGAACAGTAGGATACGGACATGACTATCAGGTGTGGAAAGATATCATAAGCGCTCTCAGGATGGTTGGTTATGATTATGTGCTTTCCATTGAGCATGAAGACAGTTTGATGTCTGTAAATGAAGGATTGCAGAAGGCTGTAAGATTTCTGAAGGAAGTCATGGCATTCGAAGACACCGGCGAAATGTGGTGGGCATAAGTTCACTGCAGGGATACAAGATCCAGGCGACTGATTAGTGAGTGGCTGATCAGTCGCCTTTGTTATGTCATCAAAGCGAGAAGAAGGCAAGTGTCATCACAATAGCCGGACTTATTTGATCCTGCTCTAAAGCCAGGGAGTGACTTCAAAGTACAGACTATAAAACAAAAAACCTTGCAACGGCATTGTTGCAAGGTTTAGACTGGTGCGCCATCGGGGACTCGAACCCAGG
>DGEE01000109.1:0-5572 GCA_002385815.1 Hungateiclostridiaceae bacterium UBA3934 | reverse complement strand
TGCTCTACCAACTGAGCTAATGGCGCATGCCTGAGTAACACTATCATATTATAATAGCTGGCAGCTTTGTTGTCAACACATAATTTGAGCGCCATGACACCCATATTATGGTATCTAAACAGCTGTATAGATCTGAAGATGGAAAACAAGCGTAATATAAGAATTACAGAGGATTTATGCTGTTTTATGTAGAATAAATAATTAAGATTGAAAATTTAGTAGCGAGTATATGCCAGGGTGAATCAGATGAGCAGAAAAATAAATGTTGCACAACTTGACAAAATCATAAAGAGAACGATACGAGTTATAAATGAAAGCAAGTCTGAGATATATGAAATCGCTGAAAGCTCACGCAGGGAGTGCAAAAGGCTTGAAGATGAACTTGAAGAGCTTAAGGAGCAGGTCAAACAGTTGATAAGCGAGATTGAGGTTCTGGAAGTTGCCCTTAAGGACAGCAAACGGAGATTGATGCTGATAAATAAGAATTTTTCACTCCATACGCAGGAAGAACTCAAAGAAGCTTACGAAAAAGCCGATAATCTAAGAGTAGAGCTTGCTGTCAAGCGCGAGATGGAGCGTTTCTTGATAAAGAGGCGGAATGAACTGGAGATCAGGATCAAAGACACTCTGAAAACGGTGCAAAGAGCTGACAAACTGATCACACAAGTAGGCGCAGCCCTCGGTTACCTGACGGGTGACTTGCAGGAAATCAGTCTTCAGCTTGAGGGTCTTCAGCATAAGCAATTGCTTGGATTGAAAATCATAAAGGCTCAGGAAGAAGAAAGGCAACGGGTGGCAAGAGATATCCATGACGGTCCGGCGCAAATGTTGTCAAATGTTGTGCTGAAGGCGGAAATCTGTGAAAGACTGATTGATGTGGATCTGGACCAGGCTCGCAGCGAGTTGCAGAATCTTAAAAAAATCGTAAGGGACAGCCTTCAGGATGTAAGGAAGATCATATACAATCTCAGGCCAATGTCCCTTGATGACCTGGGGTTGATACCGACATTGCAGAGGTATATTCTGACTTTCCAGGAGGAGTCAGGTATATCGGTATCATTCATAACAAAAGGATCTGAGCCTGAATTGAAATCTGTGATATCTCTTACAGTATTCAGGATCGTGCAGGAAGCACTGAGCAATGTCGCAAAGCACGCCAGAGCCAATAATGCGGTCATGCAGTTGGAATTCCTCGAAAAGAATCTGAAGCTGTATGTATATGATGATGGCATCGGATTTGATACCGCTAAGCTGAATGACAGGAATGAAGATATCACCAGCGGATTCGGGCTGGTCAGTATGAGAGAAAGGGTCGAGCTGCTTGGCGGTGATATGAGAATAAGCTCTAAGCCGGGAAAGGGGACCCGGTTGAATATAATTATACCTTTTACACAGGAAGAGGAGGTTAATGATGGAGAGCAAAATTAAGGTTCTTATTGCCGATGATCATCCGCTGTTCAGACAAGGAATCAAGCAGATACTCGAACTTGAAAAGGATATAACTGTGGTGGCGCAGGCTTCCAATGGAAGCGAAGCAGTTCTGATGGCCAGAGAATACAAGCCGGATGTTATTCTCATGGATATCAATATGCCGGGTACCGGTGGATTGCAGGCAATAAATGACATCAGAACCGAGAAAATAAACAGCAGAATAATCGTGCTGACAATCCATGAAGACAGGGAATACCTGATCAAGACCCTGCAAATGGGCGCAGAGGGTTATGTGCTTAAAGATGCGGAACCCTCAGTATTACTTGATGCGATCAGGAGTGTCCATCAGGGACAGTCCTACATCCAACCCAATATGACAAAAGAGCTTGTCAAGGAGTTCAACAGGCTTACTTCACAGGACAAGGAAAAATACGGTGAGAACAGACTTACGACAAGAGAAAGAGAAGTACTGAAGCTAATAGCTGAAGGGATGATCAATAAAGAAATCGCTACAAAGCTGTACATAAGTGAAAAAACAGTTAAAAACCACGTCTCGAACATATTCAGAAAGCTGAACGTTTCAGATAGAACACAGGCTGCTATATACGCTCTCAAGCACAACATTTAGTTGGTATAGTCTAATAACAAGCATATCAAGCAAACCGGCCCGGCCCGGGTTTGCTCATATGTTGCTTGTTTTGGAGTGTGTATATATCTTAATACCAATGCAATCATGGAGTGTTAATATTTTTGTTGTCAAGTCTATAGACATATTATCCTTATAAGCTCCAGAATCAAACAAGGTCCTATGGAAACCATCCTGAGTAAACAGGACTAAAGAATGTTTCTTTAGACTTGTTTGGTGTATAGCAAAAAGGTACAGAACTGTCCCCACTGAAAGTGCAGAACTGTCCCGTGCTGAAAAGCGGGGAAAATCCCCTTCGAAAAGTGCAGAACTGTCCCCCTGCCAAAAGCTAAGAGCTGTCCCGCTTCAAAAAGTGAAGAACTGTCCCCATCCAACCAAAAGTGAAGAACCGTCCCCATCCACCCAAAAGTGCAGAACTGTCCCCGTGGTATGCCGGACCGGAATCCCGGGTCTGGTGGGAAGAAAGTCCCGGGGGTGCTGAGACTGTCGGATACTGTGGTGTTGATGGATGCCTGGGTCTAAATAATCATGAAAAAAAGGTCTGATGGCGGATTTTATCGAAATTGGTTCCGTTTTATAATTAAACCAGGCAGTGGCAAAGGAAAGCCGTTAAGTATTCATCTATTATAAGAAAGGTGGTACGGGAAATGAAGGTTAAGGCATTTCTGGCGAACATGAAGGCCAGGATCTCGAACAGAAAAGGTCAGGGTATGGTAGAATACGGCCTGATCATCGGAATCATCGCTGTCATCCTGATTGCTGCTCTGACAGTCCTCAGAGAACCTCTTGAGACGCTTTTTGGCAACATAGCATCAATAATCACCGATAACACACCGCCGTCATGATCTTAGTCAAAAACTCTAAAGATAAAATTACCCTATCTGTATCCAGGTAGGGTAATTTTGTAAAATCCATTATTGAATGGATTGCCAGGCTGACAGTTGATGAAGCAGAAGATACACTAAACAGCACATTTCTACATACCAGTGATTAAAAATGCCGGGTTTAATGAGGTGATACACAGTGGGTGCAAGCAGGATAAAAGAAAAAAAGCGCAATGGACAATCACTTGTTGAAACGGCTCTGATTTTGCCGATATTACTGCTGCTCCTGACGGGGATCATAGATTTTGGTCTTTTGTTCAACGGCTACCTTGTCATAAGTAATGCATCACGGGAAGGCGCAAGGCATGCAGCAACAGGAGACAGTGATACACAGATTGTGACTGCAGTACGGAATGCTGCTTCATCACTTGATATGGACAGGCTTGATATCACAATTTCACCAGATGAATATGAAGGAAGGGATACCGGGGATTCCGTAACAGTGACAGTGACATATGAATACAGCATGGTTACGCCGGTGGTCGGTGCATTTTTCCCGGAAACTTTCAATATCGAATCGAGTACGACCATGAGGTGCGAGTAATACCGGAGGTGCTTATGGAAAAGAAAAGCAGGAAAATGCTGGTTATATCACTGACTCTGTCATTGATAACAGCTGTTTTAATCTATATATATATTTCAGGCATCAAACCGGAACAGACGCCGGAGACGGAATATATAAAGATATACGCTGCAGCAAGGACCATACCTGAACACACTAAAATCGCCGCTTCTGACATTAAGGAGGTAGAAGTGGCAAAAGAACTGTTCAGTGAGAATATAGTCACAGATAAAGATCAAGCAATAGGTAAACGCGCATTGCAAAGCATTATCGAAGGCGAATTCATCAGGACTGAAAGGCTGGCTGATGAAGAGAGTATGAATTTCACATACGCTATACCCGAAGGAACAAGAGCCGTAAGTATGGACATAACGGAAGAAGTCAATGTGGCAAATCTGCTGAGACCTGGTGATTATGTAGACATAGTCGCAAGCTTTGAGAGGGAAGAAGAGGTGTATGGAACAAAGACCATCAGCTATCCCAGAATCACAAAGACAATATTGCAAAATGTCAGGGTGCTTGCTCTGAGCCAGGATACCAGGATTACGACGGAAAAACTGAAAGAACAGCCAATGACTGTTACCCTGGCCATAAATAAAGACGATGTCGAAAAATTTGTCTATGCTTCCGAGTACGGGATAGTCAGACTGGCACTCAGACCTGCAGGAGATGGATCTGTGAGCGGTGGTCAGGGAATAATCAGGTCAGATGTCACAGGATCGAAGGGTGTTGTAGTCACAGAGGATGCTGACAGCCTTGCTTCAGCAGAATGATAACAAGCCAGGTTTTATGATTTCATTGGCAGTCGGGGGGAGAATTCAGATGGAGAAGATCAAAGTAATGATAGTGGATGATTCCTATGAGACCAGGAACAATATAAGACAGCTGCTGTCATTCAGCAGGGACATAAAGGTGACAGCAGAGGCCGCCAGCGGAGAGGAAGCGATTATGCTGGCAGGTGAATTGAGTCCTGATGTGGTTCTTATGGACATAAACATGCCGGGTATAGACGGAATAAAGGCCACAGAGGAAATTTCTCTGAGTGTTCCTGATACCATAGTGATAATTATGTCTGTACAGGGTGAGACTGAATATGTCAGGATGGCTATGGCAGCAGGTGCCCGTGATTATTTATGCAAGCCATTTGGCGGAGACGAACTTTGCGAAACAATCACAAAAGCTTATGAAAATGAAAAGAAAAGGCGTGAAAAAATAACACCCCTGTCAGCAAAGGGTGAAATGAAATCCCGGGTTATCACTGTATTCAGTACAAAGGGCGGAGTCGGTAAAACAACTATTGCCTGCAACCTGGCAGTGTCATTGGCGCGCTCCTCTAAAAGGCGGGTAGCCCTGGTGGACCTGGACCTGCAGTTCGGCGATGTGGCCATAATGCTGAACGTTTCAGTCAAGAACACCATAAGCGACCTGGTAAAGGAATTTGCACAGATGGATGCCAGTCTTATCGATGAATACATGGTAACTCATTTTTCAGGTCTCAAAGTGCTGCCTGCACCTGTAAAGCCTGAATATGCCGAGTATATAACGGCAAATCATGTGGAGCGGATCATCAATGAATTAAGAGAGACCTATAATTACATTATCATCGATACATCTGCGAATTTCCATGAGCCGGTCCTGACATCCATGGACCTGTCTGACAAAATACTTCTCGTATCCACACTGGATTTGCCGACGATAAAAAACGTCAAAGCGGGTCTTGATGTGATGGACACTCTCAATTACTCCCCTGAGAAGATACACCTGGTACTGAACAAGGCATCGGAGCAATTCGGGATTAAATACAAAGATTTTGAGAGTACTCTGCACAAGCAGATATGGTCATATGTGCCTGAGGACAGCCAGACAGTCGTAACTTCAGCAAACAAAGGGTTCCCGTTCGTTATGACGCGAACTGAAACAAAGGTTGCCAAGGCCATCATCGACATGGGATACGAGCTGATGAAAGAAATGGATGGCGGGAGCAGCAAAAAGTCGCCATTGCGGAAACTGTTTGGCTGAAAGCGACAGTTAGCACTTCATTTATGTCGG
>DGEE01000032.1:6653-7314 GCA_002385815.1 Hungateiclostridiaceae bacterium UBA3934 | reverse complement strand
TGCAGCCTCTTTTTTTGCCGCAATCCAGGATCCTTGTTTGGGGACAGCTCCTGATCAGATGTTCTGAGAGGCATGCTCTCCCAGTCATCCCATGTCGACCCATACCACCCGTCATCACTGAGTTTTCCCATCTCAGGACATTTTGAAAACCCTTCTCTTTCACAGTTTATACCATTATATCACAGTTTTCTGCGTGTTCATAACAGACAGAATTTACTTCTCCAATGACCTGATTTTCAGAATAATGAGTTTTTTTGTACCGTTTTTGGATTTCTGGAACAAAAACGAAGTCAAAAGTAAGTTTTTATGGAGAATTGGTATACATAATTCGTCCTTTGGTTAAATTATGCGCCCAGAAGTCAAAAAATGGTACAACCACGTGCCCAGAAATCCAAAAACGGTACAGCAAGGCGCCGAAAAGTGGAAAATCCTAAGTACCACGCGCCCAGAAGTCCAAAAACGGTACAGCAAGAACTGAAAAGTTGATAATCAAGGAACCAACGAAATCAATTTTTACAAATCCACCGAAGATATAGGGTGGGAGTTGGTTTTAACAAAGTGAAATTGCTTTTGTAAATCATCTGAAAGGCATGAGGTGGCAGTTGCTTTTGCAAAGCAGTAGTAAGGCGGAAGATGCCAGTTACTCTTGCAAAGCAGAAGT
>DGEE01000032.1:0-6539 GCA_002385815.1 Hungateiclostridiaceae bacterium UBA3934 | reverse complement strand
CTTGCAAAGCAGAAGTTACTCTTGTAAGTCAGCAGTAAGGCGTAAGCCGGAAGTTGTTTTTGCAAAGAGGAAGTTGTATTTTTAATTGGCGGAAATAAAATTTTTCTGAAAAGAATAGAATAACACATGGGCATGATGTGCCATAAAAAAATCCCGGCATATTATATGAGATAGCTGTCAATGCTTAAGTATATCTATTTTACTTTTACGGGCATTTATTGTATCATTTATTTAGCAATAATCATGGTCAGGAGTGTTATGTTTGAAAACAGACGGACTTTTAAGCTCTGGTAATATAAAGAGAGTACACCTGACAGGGATCGGCGGCATAAGCATGAGCGGGCTTGCCGAGATACTTGCATATCAAGGGTACATAGTCACGGGGTCGGATGAGAAATCCTCCCCCATTATTCAAAAGCTGGAAAGGTCAGGTATCAGGATAACCATAGGGCATTATGCCGAAAATGTGGCCGGAGCTGATCTTCTGGTATATACTGCTGCTGTCAGGCCTGACAATATAGAACTGGTAACTGCAGCCGTGGCCGGTATCCCATGCATGGACAGAGCCACTCTGCTGGGCGAGCTGATGAAGAAATATCCCATGAGTTTCGCGGTTTCCGGGACTCACGGCAAGACTACCACCACATCTATGATTTCGATGATTATGCTGGAGGAAGGCCTGGACCCGACGATCCACATAGGCGGTGAGCTTGCTGCCATAGGCGGGAGCACCAGGATAGGCAGCAGCGAATTCTTCATAGCCGAGGCCTGCGAATACTCAGGAAGCTTTCTCAAACTCCATCCCCATATAGCTGTCATCCTGAATATTGAATACGACCATGCCGATTATTTCAGGAATATAGATGATGTGAAAAATGCATTCCACAGCTTTGCAGAGCTTGTTCCCAAAGACGGTCATATCGTCGTCAACGGCGATGATGAAAAGGTTCTCGATATCCTCAGCGGCATTTCGTGCAATAAGACAACATTTGGGGTACGGGACAGCAGCAATACATGGAGCGCTTCAAATATAGAGTTCGATGACATGGGCTGTGCATCGTACACTTTGCTCCATATGGGCAAACCCGTCACTGAGATAAAGCTGAAGGTGCCGGGGATACACAATGTCAGCAACTCGCTTGCAGCAATCGCAGCATGCAGCCTGGCGGGCTGCAGCATTTCTTCGGCTGAAAAGGCACTGCTCAAATTCAGCGGCACATGCAGGAGATTTGAGATCAAAGGAATAAGTGACGGTGTAACGGTAGTGGACGACTATGCGCACCATCCCTCGGAGATCGCCGCCACATTGAAAGCAGCGGCCAGATATAATCATTCGCGTATTTGGTGTGTGTTCCAGCCCCACACTTATTCGAGGACAAAATGTCTGATGGATGAGTTCAGCAAATCATTCGACAATGCGGATTTTGTCATACTGACCGATATATATGCCGCACGCGAAGCAGATACAGGCGAGGTCAACTCGTCGATGCTCGCAGAAAAAATCACCCTCACAGGGAAAAATGCGGTCTATATCAAGGATTTCGACAACATCGTGGAGCTCCTGGACAAAAATGTGATGTCCGGGGATCTGGTCATTACTATGGGCGCCGGAGATATATACAAGGTCGGGGACATGTTCCTCGAAGCCAGAAAAAAGCTGGCAGTTAGCTGATATAGTCATATGGGGTGCTCTTTATTACTATCGTACAGAAAAGACTTCCCGAGGCGGGAAGTCTTTCGTTATTTCCGGCTCGTTTATTTTCCGTACGTTGGTGAAAATTTGCCGTCATTGCCTGCAATTTACATCAGCCAAAACCGACATCATTCGCTGACCGATGTCATGGCAAAACGTATCTCGCCCTCGGCAGCTGTTTTATCATCCACAGTCGCCTTTACCTTCGCCTTGACGATACCCATCCTGGATGAGATTATCTCAGCTTCAAGGCGCAGGGTATCTCCCGGCAGCACCTGCTTCCTGAACTTCATCCCATCGATGCTGGCAAATACGCCCAACTTCGCATCTCCGTTTTCTCCATCAGCTCCTGCAGCTTCGGCATTGGCAGCGATCCCTGCTGTCTGGGCAAGCGCTTCAACTATCAGCACACCGGGCATGATGGGATATTCGGGGAAATGCCCCTGAAAAAACGGCTCATTGGCTGTCACATTTTTTATACCGACTGCTCTCTTCCCCGGGTCCAGTTCGATGATTTTGTCCACCAGCAAAAACGGATATCTGTGTGGGATTATTTTTCTGATTTCCTGATTTGTCAACATCTGAACACCTCATTCGATTTATTTTACTATATGATCCGGACTACCTGCTAAACCGAAAAAACGGCTTGACATGCAAGCGTCCGATACCGTCAAACAAGCGCTGACGACCCCTGCGAGCAATAAGCTGACAGGGGCAGCTGTCCTGTCCGTTTACTTCATCAGCTTCCGGCCTTTGCACCTTGTTTCCCGATATGCCCCTGCTCCAGTTCGCAACAGCCTTCTATCATCCCCGGCAGGATCCTGTCGATGAAATACCGGGCACTGACAAGGTCTGACTCAGCCAGATCCTGTACTATGGAATGGAATTTTTCAACGAACGGATGCAGATTATTCAGTCTCACTTCGTTGATGCATTCCACTATAGCATCTATATAATCGGCGCATTTGAGAATTTTCCCCTCGAGGGTGTTGTCCTTCCCGTCGAAAAGTATCTCTCTGTAAATGCTCTTATATGGCTCTTCCATGCTCGACAGCAGATTTTCCTCAACGAATTCCCGCTCAAGCATGTTGAGCATGTCCCTGAGCTGCGCATTTTTATGCTTGACGGTGCTTATGATGTCGCCCGTCATCGCTTCTACGACGTCGTGGTTCACCAGCTTCCTGAACAGCCTGTTCCAATCCACCTTGTTGCCGTTTTGCTCTTCGATCAGCGCAAGCATCTGCCCGATCTGGGATACGAAAAAAGAGTGCTCGCTGACAGTGGCCCTCTGATGCATAAAGTCTGTGGACCACCGGCCCATGTTGTTCAGCTTTCGTACAGTCATCAGGTATTTATGCAGTCCCATAACATCCTCCAGTCCAATAGCCCGATTTTACCCCACCCATTATGAGTCCTGCAGGCACAAAATCAGCAAATTTCATATGAAACGGAACCGATCCTGCAAACGATCCCGCCTGATAAATATCTTCGTCCGGCATGTATATTATTTAGCCCGGCATGTGTATTATTGTATATTCTATTATACCAGACCAAAGTCTGCAAACATAGTCGTACATCTTTATGAGATACAGGGCAGTCATTGTGGTATAATCTTTATTGTATGTATGTGACCCCAATATAGCCAGGAGCGTGTTGCATGAGCACTTTAAGATATATAAAGGATTTGTTGCTCAGGAACAAATACAAATACATCGCAGGCGTGATTTTCCTGCTGTGTGTTGACATACTGCAGCTGATTATGCCAAAGATACTCGAAGCTGCCACAGATTTACTGGAAACAGGGACATTGACGCGGGATATGCTGGCATCTTTTGCTGTTGCATTGGTATTGGTCGCAGTAGGGATAGCAGTATTCCGGTTTCTTTTCAGATATACGCTTTATGGTGTGTCGCGATCTATTGAACTTTCATTCAGAAACAGGCTTTATGCCCATCTCCAGAGGCTATCAGCCAATTTTTTCAACACGCACAAAACCGGAGACATCATGGCACATGTGACGAATGATATGAACAATGTCACTTTTGCCACGGGACAGGGTGTTATATTTGCAGTGGATTGTCTGCTCATGCCAGTTGCATCCCTGGTGATGATGTGGCAGACAGGTGGACTCAGTTTGACTGCGGCCAGCTTTGCTCCGATTTTTGTACTGGCTGTTTTGATATTCTTCTTTATGAGGATAATGCAAAATGCCGTCCAGAAGCAGCAGGAGGCATTTTCAAATCTGACGGAGGCTGCCAGGGAGAATTTTTCAGGGATCAGAGTCATCAAATCCTTCGTACAGGAGAAACATCAGATCAGCCGGTTTGAAAGAGTCAATGAGATAAACAGGCGGGCCAACCTGAGGTTCATCAGGATCATGAGCATGATGTTTCCCAGCGTGATGCTGGTGTCATCCCTCTCTTTTGTCATAGCACTCTGGTATGGCGGTCTGATGGTCATAGGCGGCACGATTTCACTGGGAGAGTTCGTAGCGTTCAACAGCTACCTTGGGATGCTGATCTGGCCCATCACCGCTCTTGGATGGGTGGCCAATATATTTAAGCGGGGCTCCGTCTCGCTGAACAGGATAAATGCCCTGATAGATGAAAAGCCGGAAATATCGGATAAGCCAGGTGCCGTTCCTCTGGACATTCCCGGAACCACAGGCGAAGCAGCAAACACCAGGGCCATCGAATTCAGGGGTCTGACTTTCAGATATCCGGGCAGCAAAGAAGCTGTGCTTGAAGATATCAGCTTTGCGGTGGATCACGGCAAGACCCTTGCCATAGTCGGCAGGACCGGCAGCGGCAAGTCGACCCTGATCAACCTCATCCCAAGGCTTTTGTCTGCACCGGAAGGCACACTGTTCATAAATGGCACAGATATAAACCATATCTCGCTGTCATCGCTGAGGAGCAGCATCGGTTTTGTGCCACAGGAGACTTTCCTCTTCTCAGATACGATAAAGAACAATATCGATTTTTACAGAGGCTTCAGTATGGATGAAATTGAAAAGGCGGCAAAAATCGCCCGCTTGTATGACGATATAATGGAATTCCCGCAGAAGTTCGATACGATCGTCGGAGAAAGGGGTGTCACACTGTCAGGAGGTCAGAAGCAGAGAACAGCCATCGCCCGGGCAGTGATAGGCTGGCCCTCCATACTGATACTGGATGATTGTCTGTCTGCAGTGGATACAAGGACTGAAGAAAATATCCTGCGGGAATTGAGAGTGCTTATGGAGCAGCGGACATGCATCATCGTGTCCCACAGGATATCAGCGATAAAAGATGCAGACGAGATCATCGTCCTCGATGAGGGAAGGATCATCGAAAGGGGCACCCATGATTCACTGGTCGGGCAAAAGGGATATTACCATGAATTGTACACAAGACAGCTCCTGGCAGATGAGATAGAGGAGGCAGAATAGCATGGCTGACGACAACAACAGGGAAAACACAGGTTTTGAAGAGGAAGAGTTCAAAGCCAAAGCGTATGACTTTCGCCTGATGAAAAGGCTGCTGAGATTCGCAGCCCGCTACTGGTATTTGTTTTTGCTCGCTGTCATCCTTTTATTTGCTTCGACAGCGGCAGATCTGGCAAGACCTTACCTGATCGGCGTGGCCATCGACGACTATATTAAAAAGGGCGATGCTGCGTCGCTGAACAGAACAGCTGTGTATTTTCTGCTGCTGGTGGTTGCCGGTTTCCTGTTCAACCTGCTCCAGATCTATGTTCTGAGTTATGCCGGCCAGTCCATTATATTCAATATCCGGCAAAAGCTTTTTGCCCACATGCAGAAGATGCCTCTTTCCTATTTTGACAGGAATCCCGTCGGCAGGCTTGTCACCCGTGTGACAAACGATACGGAAGCATTGAATGAAGTATATACCAATGTGCTGGTCACGCTGTTGAAGGATGTCGCCATACTGGCAGGTGTGGTAGTGATCATGTTCAGCCTGAACGTCACCATGACACTGGTCTCTCTTGCAATCATGCCTGCAGTCATAGTGCTGACAGTGTTTTTCAGGAGGAGGATAAGAAAGGTATACAGAAATGTGAGGACAGCGCTGGCGAAGATCAATTCTGCCATATCGGAAAATATATCGGGGATGCGGATCATCCAGCTGTTTAACAGGGAAAAACAAAATTTCGAAAGATTCGATAAGATAGGCAAGGAGTATCACAAGGCAGTCATGAGCGAGGTCATAACATTCGGTCTCTTCCGCCCTGCCGTGGAGATGCTGTCATTCGTAGCTCTTGCACTGCTGATATGGTTCGGTGGCCTGGATGTGCTGAAGGGCACATTGCAGTTTGGCATTCTCTACGCATTCGTCAATTACGTAAGCATGATGTTCCATCCCATCAATGATCTTGCCGAGAAATACAATATACTGCAGGCTTCGATGGCGGCTTCCGAGAGGATCTTCCTCATACTTGACACGCCGGTCGAAGAGGACTCCGGTACGCTTAGCATCCCGGACAGCGTAAAAGGAGAAATAGAGTTCAGGAATGTTTGGTTCGCTTACAACGAAAACGATTGGGTCCTGCGGGATGTCAGCTTCAAAGTACCTGCAGGCAAAACCGTTGCCATCGTCGGTGCCACGGGAGCAGGCAAAACATCTATTATCAGCCTGCTGAGCAGACTCTATGAGATACAGAAGGGCGAGATCCTGATAGACGGCATGAATATCAGGGATATCCGGAAAGATGACCTGCGGAAGCTGATCGGTGTGGTGCTCCAGGATGTCTTCCTGTTCAGCGGCAGGCTAAGGGACAATATCAGGCTGGATGAAGAGAGCATAACTGTTGAGCAGGCCATAGGGGCTGTCTCTTATACACATCT
>DGEE01000009.1 GCA_002385815.1 Hungateiclostridiaceae bacterium UBA3934 | reverse complement strand
CAATTCAAAGATAACAGTCTCGGATTACAGGTATGCCGCCATGAACGGAATGGAATTTGCTTACGGGAACTACTTCACTGAGTAAAACCAGGCCCACGGGGGCCTGAAGGCCGTGATAGACAGGAAAACGGCATGGGAACTGTTTGGTACCGCTAATGATACGACCGGACTGACCATCGGGATTTTCGGCAGGGAGTTTGAAATTATCGGAGTAGCTGAACGGGACGCCGGTCTTATCCAGGATATAAATGATGATGAGATCAATGTTTATATACCCATATCCGCGCTGAAGCTCTCCGGAGAAGGTACGGGGATCACGGGCATTTTAGTCAATTTCCCGGACGATGTGCCGTCATATGAGGGCAAAGACCGTATTGCCAGGGCCTTGGAGGCAATTGGGGAAAACCCATACGGATACAGGATTAAAAGCCTACGGACCACGGCGGCTATGATACGGATGTTCAGTAATGTATTTATATGTATTATAGCAATTATTGCTGCAGCAATAATAATCAGTCATCTGTATGCACATTTCAGCGAAAGTATTGAAGAATTCAGGAATAATGTTGTTGCTTCTGGATATAAAGATTCGTTTAAAAAGTTTCTTACAGGCCAAAGATTTTTAATGCCTGCAGTTTACCTGGTATTGATCGTTTTCATTTACCTGCCGGCAAGATCCGGAGTCAGGGTCTTCCTGGACTTTTATGATAAAGACCCCGGCATTGCTTCGGTACATGAGCACTTCATCGAATGCTTTTCGCAGGGCATGCATGCAGGCGGCGGAACGCATTGGACTGCTGAAAGGCTGTTTATTCTTTCATCATGCTCATTGCTGGCGGGCGTATTTGCGGGATTGCCCATTCTGCTGTCCGGCATGAGTTTCCTGAAAAAAATCGCAGAAGACGGGCACACACTGCTGATTTACTCCGGAATCGCATTTTTGTCGATAATTCTTATTTTGATCGCTTCCTGTACACTTGCCGGTTTGGAACCGTCAGTAAGGATTTCATCGATTTTAGTGATCTGGATTTTATTTACCGTCATACTGGCAGACCGGAAAGGCTCCGTATCATCCACAAATGAATAATGAAGCAGCCGTTGATACCGAAATTGATACAGCAGGGAATATTTTTCCGACAGTTATCAAAAAAATTGAAGAAAGTTGCAAAATTTTGATACATACTGTAATATTATAGTATAGTATTATTAAAACCAATGCATACAACAATTACCGAAGCTGCTCGTCTGTTCCACCATACATCGCAAATGGCTTCCTTCGCATACAAATGTCAAAATACCCGGGAGAAAGGAAATTTGTCCTATGGGAGAACTAAAGGGTAAGCGGTTTTATGAACTGATCATATCGGAAGCTATCCATGCGGTATTATTCTTCCTGTGCCTGTCAGTTATTGCAGCAGACACGAACGGGATTTTGGATTTTATTATTCCGGCGTTTGCCCTTGCAGCGCTTGCATATAGTACATATCAAATCATTGCATACAGTTCCGCAATAAAAAAAGCAAAAAAGCCTGCTGATGCCGTGAAACAGGAAGAAACTTATGTACTGCCGGACAGTCCTTCCGGTACAGGCAGAGACTTCACAGAAGTTATAGAGAACAGTTGCAGCGAAATACAATCACTTAAGGAAAGTATCGGCAGCTTGGGCACTGATTCTGAAAACCTTATGAACATACTGAAAGAGAATGCCAACACATCTGAGGACATAGCAGCCGCTACACTGGATATCGCCAGTTCCGCACAGGCAATTACCGACAGGACATCACAGGGAGTAAAAATCGTGGAAGAAATAAACATAAGAGCGCAGGAAATGAACGGCAAAGTAATCGCTTTCCAGCAGAAGGCAAAGCAGATTTTCGAGGAGACGAAACAGGAGCTTGAGAATGCCATAGAAGAAGCCAGGATAGTAGAACAGATATCTGTATTGTCCGACTCCATCATAAAAATAACATCGCAAACGAACCTCCTTGCTCTCAATGCCAATATAGAAGCGGCAAAGGCCGGCGAGGCCGGAAAAGGATTCTCGGTAGTCGCCGATGAGATAAGGAAGCTTGCCGAGCAATCCAAACAGGCAGTGTCGAAAATACGTGAGATAACGAGCAAAGTCGAAGAATCTGTCAATAACCTTTCTGCATGTTCAAATAAAATACTTGGTTTTATGTCAACCGATGTAAGCAACGATTATGCGTCAATGCTCGATATTGCCCACAAATATAGTGACGACGCTCTGTATATCAATGACATGGTGAACGGCTTCAACCAGACATCCAGGGAACTGCTGGCCTTAGTTGACAATGTGCTTGCGTCTATTGACAATATTTCGCTTGCTTCCAGCGACGGTGAAAGCAAAATGAGGAAAATCAGGGCTGATGTGGAACACATATCCGACAGGCTTGCGAACATCCTTGAAAGGCTGAGGGTGTCGCTGAACAATTAAAAAATAAGCATGGGGGTTGTTTGTATGGCACAGTGGAGACTAGAAATCTATGACGTCCCGGGAAGAAACATAGTGAATACCGAAGGATTTGGACAGGCTACCGCAGGCGATGTACGGAAAGTGACCGAGTATGTAGTGAACAAGGGAAAAAGCTTCGGCGGGAAATGGGGCTACATAGCCGGAATCGAAAAAATGGACCCTATTTTCGATGAAGAGACGCAGCAGGAATTTGCCAGGCTCCATCGGCTTTGCGAAGAAAACGGGTGTATTGCGATCGGATTCGTTGCAGGCGGGATGGCTGCAATAAAGGTCCAGGCGAAAAGGCATCAGCAGGCTTCGAAAGCCGAAGGGCTCATAACCGAGCATTTCAGGACTCGCGAAGAAGCCCTTGAATGGATGAAAACACTTGGACTATGATCAAAACGTTGGAAATGTGATCGGCGTGCAGGATAAACCGTCGATATCTGATTATTCTGAAAGCTCTTCTTAGCATTCTGAGAAGAGCTTTTTGTATAATGCAAAAAGCATACCGGTTTGTGATGTTATGTCATGAGTATATAGAATTTTCATTGCGATAAAGAGAACGACACCGGAAATTGGTCGTTAACGACAGGGATTTCAGATTTATTTTTAAAGTTCGCATTCTACAACGGCCGGACCTACCTGTACAAGGGGGGTATACTGTACAAAATTGCGAAAAACTATTGACCAGGAACGATCAGAACTGCGTCATCAAGAACTGGATGTTCTCAGCATGATACCCTATTTTGGTTCTATATATGATTTTATGAATGGCTTTTTATATCTTGAAGAAGGCAATTATGGACAAGCAATATTAAGTTTTCTGAGTGGAATGGCAAATTGTCTTGATGAAGCTGTTACAGCTAAGAAATACGTGAATGTATCAGATGATATGCTTCGTTCTGTTTCGGACGAATTTGACGATAT
>DGEE01000139.1:17312-49219 GCA_002385815.1 Hungateiclostridiaceae bacterium UBA3934 | reverse complement strand
GGCAATGAATACAGGCCACGACGGCTCCCTTACTACAGGACATGCCAATTCACCACGTGATATGCTGTCGAGGCTTGAGACGATGGTTTTGATGGCAGGTATGGAATTACCGGTCAGAGCAATAAGAGAACAGATAGCATCTGCCATTGACCTGATTGTCCATCAGGCCAGGTTGAAAGATGGCTCCAGGAGAATAACCCACATCACTGAGATTACCGGCATGGAAGGAGATGTCATTACCATGCAGGATATATTCATTTTCAAGCAGCAGGGAAGGGACGAAAAAGGACGCATAACGGGAGCAGTTGTCCCCACAGGCATAAAACCAAAATTTGCAGAAAAGTTGATGGATGCAGGGACAACTCTTTCACCGGATATCTTTATGCCGGGATGACACTTTGCAGATGATACACAACTGGTACAACTGACAAACTGTCAAAGGAGTGGTTTGCTTGAAAGGTCTGATAATACTGTTAAGCTTTGTATCCGCAGCGATCCTTTATTACCAGCTCATGAGGATATTCGCCTCCGGAAACGATTATATGTCAAGGCTCCGACGCTACACAGCTCTTGAAGACATCCGCGAAGAAAAGAGAAAACCAAAAAGGAGGGACAGTTCTTCTTTTTTGAGGGTGACCCTTTCAAAAGGTATCGGAAAGATCAGGTTTCTGGACGGTTACAAGAAACGTATCCAGGCAGATCTGGCAAGAGCGCATCTGTTACTAAAGGCCGAAGAGTTTCTGATATTTGAGATCATACTCTTTTCACTTTTCTTTTTCCTGACTGTTTTGGCAAGAGGTTTCAAATCATGGCCTGTGGCAATAATCATCGGGATTGCCGGTTGGGTTCTGCCTTCTTTCCTCCTCAGGAACAGGATCAGGAAGAGAATGAAACTGCTCAATGAACAACTGGGTGATGCTATCACGATGATGTCAAATTCTCTGAAGGCCGGTTACAGCTTCATCCAGGCAGTAGATATCGTGGCAGAGGAGATGAAAGGGCCTATTGCAGAGGAGTTCGCCATATTCAAAAAAGAAGTGAGTCTTGGCCTGAACACCGAAAAAGCCCTGGAAAATCTGTCCGCCAGGGTCAAGAGTGAAGATCTGGAACTGGCAATAACTGCAGTGATGATACAACGGCAGGTGGGAGGAAATTTGGCCGAGGTGCTGGATAAAATAACGGAAACGATAAGGGACAGAGTCAGGATCAAGGGCGAGCTCAAAGCCATAACAGCCCAGGGCAGGATATCCGGCATTGTTATCTCGCTGCTTCCGGTTGTTTTATGTCTGATCATATATATGATAAACCCGGGCCATATGAGTCTGCTGTTTACGAGACCACTGGGAATTATAATGCTGGTGTTTGCCGGGTTTATGGAGTTGACAGGTATTGTAATGATACGCAGAATAGTCAGGGTGGAAATATAGCAGTGCCGTTGGAGGCTATGCCGATAGGGAGGCGAGATATGTGCTGGCTGTGATTTTTCTGATGTCTTTCGCCAGTTGCTTTACTCTGATATTTTCAGTTTTGTCGATTGCCGGCAGGGACGATCTGATAATATCTTCAAGGCTTCAGAGTATTAAGGATTCCAGAGCAAAAAATGAAAATGATGAGTTGGACCAGCCGCTGATATCGAGGGTCATCAGGCCATTTCTGGACTATTTGAGCAAGGCTGTTATGCGCATAACTCCAAAAGAAATGATTTCGTCTCTTGAAAGCAAGATTACCAAAGCCGGCAACCCGTGGGATCTTGTGGTTAAGGACTGGATCAATTTGCAGGCAGTTTTGGTCATCGGTATTCCGGTGATCACATATATTGCATTAAGGAATTCAGGTATACCCGCTGGCACCATACTTATGCTCCTGATAGCAGAGGCTGCCCTCGGATTTGTCCTTCCGGGATTCATACTTGGCAAGATGCTCACAGCAAGGCAGAAAACGATTTTGAACTCATTGCCGGATGTGATCGATCTTATTACGGTAATCGTTGAGGCAGGACTTGGATTTGACGGCGCATTGATGAAGGTGGTGGAGAAGAAGCCTGGTCCTCTCGCTGAGGAGTTTGACAGGGTATTGCAGGAAATAAAGGTTGGCAGAAAGAAGAAAGATGCATTGAGGGATATGGTCAACAGACTGGATATACAGGATTTCACCACTTTTGTAGGGGCTATAATCCAGGCGGATCAATTTGGTGTGGGCATCGCACAGGTGCTAAGGATCCAGTCGGAGCAAATCAGGCTTAAAAGGAAGCAACGCGCCCAGGAGCGCGCCATGAAAGTGCCTGTCAGGATGCTGATACCGATGGTTGTGTTCATATTCCCGACGTTATTTGTCGTGCTTCTGGGACCCGTTGTAATAAAGCTTATCGAACAGTTCTCCGGTATGTGATGACTATAGTATAGAGAAGAGAAAAGAGTCATAAAACAATCATAGAAAATAATTTAATATAGTTGAAGATGATTGTAGATAATAGTATAATGTCTTACATAATCAGATGGATAACAATACTGAAAGAGAGCTTATCGGAGGCTGTGGAATGAGTTTTTTAAAGGAGATTGAAAAAAGGATTTTGGTACATGACGGATCGAAAGGATACCTGCTGCAAAAAATGGGCCTGAAGGGTGGAGAGTGCGGTGAGCTTTGGAACCTGACAAATCAGGATGCAGTCCGTGAAGTCCACAGAGCGTATCTCGAGGCTGGCTCAGACGTGCTCCAGACCAACACATTTCCGGGCAACAGGATCCACCTGGAGAGATTCGGCCTCGGCGATAAAACATATGAGATCAATTATTGGGGAGCCAGGCTGGCAAAGGAAGTTGCCGGCGGTCGAGCTTTCGTGAGTGCTTCCATCGGTCCTGCCGGATTACTTTTCGAACCCCTGGGAGATCTCACATTCGAAAATGCTTATGAAGTGTATTATGAACAGGTGAAAGCACTGGCCGACGGCGGTGCCGACATCATTAATTTCGAGACATTCACAGACCTGACGGAGCTTCGGACTGCATTCCTGGCAGCCAGGGATGCCTCTGATCTTCCGGTGATATGTTCACTTGCATTTGAAAACAACGGACGTACACTTATGGGCACTGATGCATTCATTGCTGTTACTGTTCTCAAATCACTGGGAGTCGATATGATTGGAGTCAATTGTTCATTTGGCCCGGAACACATGACCGGCATTGTGGAGAGCATGTACAAAGCAGGCGGCGGTTTTCTCAGCGTAAAGCCCAATGCAGGTCTGCCCTCAGTATCTGATAATGTCGTTACGTATAATGAATCGCCGGATCATTTCGCGGAACTGTCCTCTGCGTTCGTAAATTATGGGGCAAGGCTTATCGGCGGTTGCTGCGGGACTACTCCTGATTTCATAAGGGCACTGAAGGAAAGGATTTCGCACTTGGAACCGGTACCTGGCCAGGAAAGAAAGGCAGGATACATTACATCGGACGTGAAACATATTGATGTGGCGTATCTTGATGATGCCAATATATACAGGCTTGATGCCGCAATTGACCCGGCTGTGAGTGAAGCGTTGGAGAAAAACGATATTTCCTGGACAGAAGAAGCTGCTCTTGATCTGGCTGCAGAAGGATATGATGCTATACTGGTGAATGTTGACAGTGTGGGTGGTGATACCGGTTTACTTGCAAATGTAATTGACCGGCTCCAATGGTATGTCAAGGATCCGTTTATAATCCAGACTGATAATGCAGCAGCTCTTGAAAGTGCATTGAAAATATACAGGGGAACTGCCGGTGTTGTTTTAAATGACAGATCAGACGATGAAATAAGGAAAGTTGCCGAAAAGTATGGCGGCGTGATTATTTCCCGGTCAATTGCAGGTTAAGAGCCAGGAATATTTCCCGGCATGCTCCGCAGCGAATTTGATTTGCGGCGGCATAATAACTTTTGTTGATTTAGCTTCTGATATATTTGGAATATGCCCTTTAGTGCAAAGAATGAGCGTCTGACAGATGTCAGAATGCTCCTTTACTTATGTCAGTGAGTCCGGGATCAGCCGGACATGTCTTTTATGGATTGAAGATGTTTATCATGCCAGTTGAAACACATTTAAGTTGATACCTATATATGTGAATGATAAAATTAATAACAAAGAAAAAGGAATATGCCTGAAAAGTAACGCACCCGGGTGGATGCGAAATAGGCCCGAGACCGATAGATCTGCACCTGAAAGCGCTCAAAAGCATGGGTGCCAGGATCAATGACGCTCATAGGGGATTCATACACTGTGAAGCGGAAAAACTGAAGGGATGCGATATACAACTTGATTACCCCAGCGTCGGTGCCACAGAGAACATTATGCTGGCCTCGGTTTTTGCAGATGGGGAGACGATTATCAGAAATGCTGCAAAAGAACCAGAGATACTGGATCTGCAGAACTATCTGCAATCGACCGGAGTACGTGTGACCGGGGCAGGGACCAGTATTATCAGGATATCAGGCAGTGGACAAAAACTGGGGAATGCAGAGCATACGATAATCACCGACCGGATAGTAGCAGGTACATATATGGCAGCAGCGGGGATAACAGGCGGGAATATATTATTGAAAAATGTCATTCCGGAGAATCTAAGTTCGGTGATCTCGATCTTAAGGGAAAGTGGATGCAGGATCGGTATCAAGGGCAGCACGGTGCATGTAGTCGGCCCTGTCAGGCTGCGGGCGATAGATATTGTAAGGACACTGCCTTACCCGGGTTTTCCTACGGATATGCAGGCGCAACTCGTAGCTATGCTGACAACGGCGAGGGGAACCAGTATAGTGGTGGAAACCGTATTTGAAAACAGATACAAGCATGTGGATGAACTGCTAAGGATGGGTGCCAATATCAAACTCGAGGGCAGGATAGCAGTTATCAAAGGGGTAAAAAAGCTGGTAGGAGCAAATGTTTGCGCACGGGACCTCAGAGGCGGGGCAGCGCTGGTCCTGGCGGGACTTGCGGCTGAAGGGGAAACTACAGTTTCTGATATCAGGCATATCGACAGAGGGTATGAGCGTATCGAGGAAAAACTAAGACTTATTGGAGCAGCAATCAAAAGGATCGATTGAGATATTTGAATCGCTTGACACTATCCTCCAGTGAACACCGGATGTCAGGGGGCGTGTATGAAGCAACGCAGGATAAAAGTCGTGCAGGAACCTGTACATATAAAAAACAGGAGAAAAAGAAGGAAGCAGAGAATATTGAGGGCAATCAGATCATTGCTTGTTACTGCACTATTTGCAATTACCATAGTATATGCTGCACTCTCTCCTTATTTCAATATCAAACATATTGATGCGGATGGTACGACCCGTTACAGTACAGCAGAGTTGGCAGCCGCATCAGGCATAAGGACAGGCCGTAATGGATTCAGGATGCTGTTTTCAAACAAATCCAGGCCCGGCCTTTTCCGCCTTGGCGACGCAGAGCAGGCTATAGCCGAAAACTGCCCGTATGTCAAAAGAGCTAAAGTCAGTTATGTTATTCCCGGAACGATAAAGATAAAGATTGAGGAACGCGAACCTGCTGCAGTAATCGATATGAAAGGTATCCCCCTGTTGGTAGACAAAGATGGATATCTCCTGGAGGTTGATCCCGTATTAGGATATGAAACTGAGCAAAACAGCCTTCCTGTAATAAGGACTGTGGAACCGAGTTCGGCGAACCCGGGCAAAAAGTTGGATATTCCTGAAGAAATGCTCTTATCAGCATTCAAAGTATTTGATACAATAAGAGAAGTGGATGCCGTGAATAATGAAAAAATGCTGCCAGAAGTTGATTACGTCGATACAAGCGACCTTTCGAACATTCGATTTTCGCTGCAGGCCCGTATAATTGTCAATCTTGGTAAAGCAGAGGAGCTTCATTACAAAATCAACGCAGCAGCAAGCATATTCACGAAGAATATCAAAAAAACAGAGAGGGGTACTCTGGATTTCTCGGTGGGAAAGGATCCGGTTTTTACTCCTGAGAGCGGAGGGTAAGTCTTATGTTGCCAATACTGGGAATGATTATTGGAATACTGATCGGAGTTTTTTTAATACCGGTGAACATACCTCAGCAGTATTCCATATATTTAGCAGTGGCCATACTCGCTGCACTGGACTCTGTATTTGGAGGAGCCGCTTCATCGATGCAGGGGAAATTCGATATGAAGATTTTCATATCAGGTTTTTTTGGCAATGCAATCCTCGCTGCGATATTGGCATATATAGGAGACCAGATGGGACTGCAGCTTTATCTTGCGGCAATTTTCGCGTTTGGTAACAGAATTTTCATAAATTTTGCAGTTATTCGCAGATATATGTTGAATAAGTCAGATAAAAAAGATAATATATAGTTTGTAGGGGGTCATTTCCGTGAGTGATTGGATTGTAAGTATAGATATTGGGACGTCGAATGTTTGTGCACTTATCGGAAAAGTTAACAAATATTCACAGATAGAGATAGCCGGAAGAGGTATAGCTCCTTGCAGCGGACTCAAAAAGGGTGTCATAGTAGATATCGACAGCACTGCCGCAAGCATCAGGAAAGCTGTTGAAGAAGCTGAAGCTGATGCCAATATGCGGATTGATTCGGCTTATGTCAACATTCATGGTATGCATGTCAATGTTGTTAATAATAAAAGCTGGATGAGCTTAAATGGCAGAGAAATATCCAGAGAAGACCTGGAGAATATTCTTCGGGATGTCAGGGATATTGAGATTCCGGAGGACAGACAGCTGATAGATGTCATACCCAGGCAATTTATCATTGACGGTTACGATGAGATCACCGATCCTGTTGGCATGGTCGGCACCAGGCTTGAGGTCGATGCTGATATGCTTGTCGGGAAAATCACCTCAGTCCAGAATATAATCAGGAGCATGGAAAGGGCAGATATAAAGCTGGACGGGATAGTAGCCGAAGCATTTGCCGGGGCGGAGATCTGTCTGAGCGTGGATGAACGCGACATAGGAGCGGTACTGCTGGATGTCGGGGGAAGCGTTACAGATGTATCGGTATTCCAGGGCAGGCGGCTCGTTTTTTATGATTCCATACCGGTTGGCGGGGATCATGTCACCAATGATATAGCCATAGGTCTCAGAATATCGAATACGGAAGCAGAAAAAATAAAACGTCAGTTTGAGCTTGCGCTGACTTCGCTGATCAAGAACGATCAGGAGATATCAGTACTTGATATAAATGAGAATAAGAAAAAAAATGTTAAGGTATCAGAGGTCGTAGAAATCATCGAAGCTCGAGTTTATGAAATATTTTCATTATGCAAAGGGCTGCTTGACAGAGCAGGAATAAGCATTCCAAAAGAAGGCAATGTAGTTATGACAGGAGCCGGCATATCGTATGTCGATGGCTGCAAACAGCTGGCGCAGGAAGTGTTCGAGCTTCCGGTCAGGGTGACTCAGGCAGGTCAGATACAGGGAGTTCTGAAACCGGAGTTTGTCGCAGCGGCAGGGATGATCAGATATATCGCCAGTGTCAAAAAAGGCGGCAGCAGGGCAAGCGAAATCAAACTCAAAAAGCAGGAAAAACAAAAAAACGAAGAATCATTATTTGAAAGAATTATAAATTTTTTCAAAAAAATATTTTAGTTCATCAGAATTACTCTGATTGAACTTTTTGTAAAAAGCTATCTTGCTTTAATGGATGGAATAAGATATTATTTAGTTATGCCAAACCAATGACAAAAGGGGGATTCGATTTTGCTGGAGTTTGATATTGATATGGAACAGTTTGCCCAGATAAAGGTCATCGGTGTCGGAGGCGGAGGCAACAATGCCGTAAACAGGATGATAACTGCCGGTCTCAGAGGTGTTGAGTTCATAGCTATAAATACAGACAAGCAGGCTCTATTTCTTTCAAAGGCAAATACCAAGATACAGATAGGAGACAAGCTGACAAAAGGACTTGGTGCAGGAGCTAATCCTGAAATAGGTGAAAAGGCTGCCAATGAAAGCAAGGATGAGATAGCCCAGGCCATCAAGGGGGCCGACATGGTCTTTGTGACAGCGGGGATGGGGGGCGGAACCGGTACCGGCGCAACACCTATCGTGGCACAGATTGCGAAAGAAATGGGGATATTGACTGTAGGCGTCGTGACCAAGCCATTTATGTTTGAAGGCCGAAAAAGGATGCAATATGCAGAACAAGGCATTGAAAATCTCAAGGGTGTTGTAGATACCCTTGTAACGATACCAAACGACAGATTGCTTCAGGTCGCAGAAAAGAAAACTTCGATAATCGAAGCCTTCAGGATGGCAGATGATGTTCTGCGTCAGGGCGTTCAGGGAATATCCGACCTCATAGCGGTTCCTGGTTTGATTAACCTCGATTTTGCAGATGTTAAGACAATAATGTACAACACAGGACTTGCCCACATGGGTATCGGCAAATCATCAGGTGACGGCAGGGCTGAAGAGGCTGCAAAGCAGGCAATACAGAGTCCGTTGCTTGAGACATCGATAGACGGGGCGCGCGGTGTTATACTCAATATCACCGGCGGGGCAGATTTGGGACTTTTCGAGGTCAATCTGGCAGCAGAGCTGGTACAGAAATCTGCTGATCCGGATGCAAACATTATCGTTGGCGCAGTTATCGACGAGAACCTTAAGGACGAAATTCAAATAACTGTTATAGCCACCGGCTTTGAAAAGGGCTCAGTGATGAGAAAAATGGAAAGGATTGCTGAAAAATCTCCGGCAAAACAACAGGAACAACCCTCTGCCAGACATCATGTAAGTAGTGACATATCCGAAGATGAACTTGAGATCCCGACTTTCCTGAGAAAAAACAGATTCAGATAATCCAGACACATAGAACCAAACCCTGAGTTTCAAACTCAGGGTTTTTTGCATGCATCCAGGGGGACAGTTCTTCAAAATATGAAAAGGGAGTTTTCAAGAATTTTTTGAACAGGGACAGTTCTCAAAAATCATGAAATAGCCCGCGAATTTGGAAATACATCATATACCGAACGTATCAAGAATCAGACAAAGGGACAGCCCTTCGTGATGTGAGGAGGGACAGTTCTTCAAAACTTGATGCGGATCAACCAATCTATGCCCATGTCATTTTCCTTCAAAGCGAAACAAGCACTCAGGTTATATGCAAGTGATTCGTGCATGCTTACATGAATACCTTATATTGAAAATACCTACACGATGACAGATCAGCGAACTTTTGAAGAACTGTCCCCTGAAAACAGATTATTTCGTCCTGGTTTCCATAAAGAGTGTCTTTTTGTTTTCTGTAAGCGTGAGTTGTTCTGTGGATGCAAATTTCGAAGGACTGTCCCTCATGCAAGAACTGTCCCCCATGCAAGAACTGTCCCCCATGCAAGGTTGATGAAAAATCCTAATTTCTACAGGTGTATATGACAAAATAATTACTGTTGTTCAAATATAATTTATGTATGTTGTTATACATAAAAGAACAGGCATATGAATATATGTAAAATAGGGGATGTCTGGCATTACGGCATGTGAGGTAAAACAGTGGAAATATATCTGGATATCGTCATCCTTGAAAATATAGTCATCAATTATCTGATACTTTTAGTTACATCCAGGTTTTCAAAGAACAGAACGAGCAATCTCAGGCTTTTTCTCGGTTCCGTTGCAGGGACAGCATATCTGGTACTTATGATCCTGCTACCGGAAACAAAAATATATGCGACTTTGCTCTCAAAATTCCTTCTATCAATAGGGATGATAGCTATTACATTCAACTTCAACAGAATAACAGTTTTTCTGAAAACACTTGCATTGTTTTATGCTGCGACATTTATCTTTGCAGGAGCAGGTTTCGCGCTAATGTTTTTCAACAAAGACTGGGGTATTCTTAAAAACGGCGTGCTCATCTCACAATTGACTTTCCTTGATGCCAAATGGACCGAGCTTCTGGTGGCGGTTGCTTTCGCAATGATTATTTTCCGTGTCGTATGGGATGCTGTTCAGAGCAGATTTATCAAAGAAAAGCTTCTGGTTGACATAAACATCACGGTCGGGGGTAAATCCATCGAGTTGTCTGCGCTTGTGGATACGGGCAATTCATTGCATGATCCCCTGACCAACCTGCCTGTTGTTGTGGCTGAGTTCTCGGCGATAAAGGATTTGCTCCCGGATGATATCAGAGGCATATTTGAGCAAAACTATGAGAATGACCTGAACTCGGTTACAGCGACGATATCATCCTCAAACTGGTTCAGCCGGTTCAGGCTTATCCCGTTTACGTCTCTGGGCAAAGAAAACGGTATGCTGCTCGGATTCAGGCCGGATTATATAGAGATAGGCGCTGCCGATGGAAAGAAGGATATCCGCGATGTAATCATCGGCATATACAACAGGACACTGTCGGCAAATGACCAGTACAGAGCTCTGATGAATCCCGAGCTTATATAGATATAGCAACGAAAGGAGATTACGTATGGAAGCATTGAAAAAAGTCAAGATGATCTTAAAAGTGCATTGCCTGGAATTGCTCATGAGGATGAGAATTATACTCGGGCGTCCGGTATATTATATAGGAGGAAGTGAGGCATTACCGCCGCCCCTTTCGGCCGACGAAGAAACGTATCTGCTTGCCAGGCTCGGTGAGCAGGATTACGGTGTGAAGAGCATATTGATAGAGCGCAATCTCAGGCTTGTGGTTTACATAGCCAGGAAGTTCGAGAACACAGGTGTTGGAATCGAAGATTTGGTTTCAATAGGAACAATTGGTCTGATAAAAGCAATCAACACTTTCAACCCGTCCAAAAATATCAAGTTGGCCACATATGCTTCAAGGTGCATTGAAAACGAAATTTTGATGTACCTGAGGAGAAACAACAGAATCAAGACAGAAATTTCTATCGATGAGCCTCTCAATGTGGACTGGGACGGGAACGAGCTCCTGCTTTCAGATATCCTGGGCACCGAAAGTGACATCATTTACAGGAGCCTTGAGGACGAAATAGACAGGGAACTACTGAATACTGCTATGAAGAAGCTGTCAAGCCGGGAGAAAAAAATCATGGAACTGAGATTCGGACTGACCAATGGCGTTGAGAAAACGCAAAAAGAAGTAGCTGACATGCTCGGGATTTCTCAGTCCTATATTTCACGTCTGGAGAAGAGGATAATCAGCCGTTTGAAAAAAGAGATCAACAGAATGGTATAGCCGCCAAACCCGCTGTTGTCAAGGCCTTTAGCAAATATTTTGTGAACGGATTTCAGTATAAAATAGACCTCCAGGGCAATAATGTTACTATACAAAAGTGCCGGGAGGTTTTCACATGATGGTCAACAAAGTTGAAATCTGCGGAGTTAACACTTCAAAACTGCCGGTTTTATCCAATGAGCAAAAGAAGGTACTGTTTGAAAGGATGCACAAGGGTGATGCATCTGCCCGTGAGGAATTCATAAATGGAAATCTTAGACTCGTATTGAGTGTAATACAGAGATTCAACAACAGGGGGGAATATGTCGATGATTTGTTTCAGGTGGGCTGCATAGGTCTCATAAAAGCAATAGATAATTTTGATGTTTCGCAAAATGTGAAATTCTCTACCTATGCAGTACCAATGATAATTGGAGAAATCCGAAGATATTTAAGGGATAACAACTCTATCAGAGTCAGCAGGTCTTTAAGGGATATCGCATATAAAGCTCTCCAGGCTAAGGAAAGACTCACGAACAAAAACTCAAAAGAGCCCACTATCACAGAAATCGCTGAAGAATTGCAGCTTCCCAAGGAAGAGGTTGTTTTTGCTCTTGACGCGATCCAGGATCCGATTTCGCTATTCGAGTCGGTATATCACGATGGCGGCGATGCCATATATGTCATGGATCAGGTAAAGGATGAAAAAAATATAGATGAGAATTGGCTGGAAGGCATTTCGCTGAAAGAAGCAATGCGAAAACTCAATGACCGGGAAAAGCTGATACTGAATCTTCGCTTCTTTGAGGGAAGAACCCAGATGGAGGTAGCAGAAGAAATCGGAATTTCACAGGCCCAGGTATCAAGACTGGAGAAAACAGCCCTGATGCATATGAGAAAGTATATTTGAAAAAAGAGAGAACTGTCCCCCTATGATAAATACAGGGCTGCAGACATATATTATTTATATACAATGATGATCTGAAAGCTGTCCGGAGAAGCCGGAATGATAAACAAAGAAGGCTGGAGGGGGTCGTATGAATCGTTCATCGGATTTCAAGCAGAAAGAAGTGATAAATGTCTCTGACGGGAGAAGATTGGGATTCGTATCCGATGTGGAAATCGACCTGGAGCAGGGAAGGATAGAAGCGATTATACTGCCGGGTGTCGGAAAGCTCCTGGGCTTTTTCGGGAAGGACAGTGAATTCATTATCCCGTGGGACAAAATTGTGAAGATCGGGGAGGATATAATACTGGTAGATCTGGACGAAAGATACATCAGGAGATATTTTGATTGATCTGAAGCTTGCCAGGAGCTCGAATGTCAGCAGTCGCTCATAATTAGAAGATAGGATTATTTATGACAGCAAGGGTTGTTTCCAAAATCAAGGACTGTATCAGAAATGGATGTATGTGGCTGACAACAGGGAAAATCCCGACCTGGTTCTGGAGAACTGTCGCCGGTATTCCAGCTGTTAGACAACTTTTGGAGAACTGTCCCTGAGATTTCGGCGGTCGTCAACTTTTGGAGAACTGTCCCCGAGATTTCGGCGGTCGTCAACTTTCGGAGAACTGTCCCCGGGATTTCGGCGGTTAGATAACTTTTAGAGAACTGTCCCCAGAATTTCAGCGCAGCGGTTGGCCAACTTTTGCAGAACTGTCCCCAAAACAAAAAATGAAGAACTGTCCCTCCTCCGCTAAAGGATTTTTTTAGAATGCCGATAAAGTATTGGAAAGATACAAATGAGAAATCATGCGGCAGGTGCCGTACAGGAGGTAAGCTATGAAATGTCCTTATTGCGGATTTGTCGAGGACAAGGTTATTGATTCGAGGCCTACTGAGGAGAATTCAGCTATCAGAAGGCGGAGGGAATGTAACAGGTGCATGAGGCGGTTCACCACATATGAGAAGGTGGAAAGCATTCCGCTGATGGTCATCAAGAAGGACAAGACACGACAGCCCTTTGATCGGGAAAAGCTTATCAACGGTCTGCTGAGGGCATGTGAGAAGAGGCCGGTCTCGGTGGATACCCTTGAAAAGCTGGCCGACGAGATAGAACTGCAGATTCTGAACTCGCTGAAACGGGAAATAACTACGAATGAGATCGGCGAAATGGTCATGGCAAGGCTGAAGGATATCGATGAAGTTGCTTATGTCAGATTCGCCTCAGTCTACAGACAGTTCAAAGACATAAATACATTTATGGAAGAATTACATAAGCTGCTGAAGGAAAATGAGCAGTTGAAGAAAAACGCTGAGTCCGGTAAGAAATAACAGAAACCGGGCAATACCATCGATAAGCCGGGCCAGCCGGGAAATAGAACATATCGGTTGAACAGGTTGTTTTTCAAGCCGGATACCGTCAAGACGTTCAGTAAAGGGAAGTGCAGCCGTTAAGCAGGCTGCATTTCCTATGTTTGCCTGCTTTTTTTAATGCATATCAAAGAGCTCAGCTACCCGGGAGGGTTAAATGCTGCGGCGGGGAAATTCTTTTTCTATAAAGGTCAGATGCCCCGGTAGGATCAGTCACCTTCTGAAAGAAGTAAATGTTGCGTGGAATCCTGACATAGATCTGTTAAAAAACAGATAAAAACATATGAAATATGTCATATCTAAAAATAGGTATGTACAAAATCAAGCAGATATAGTAATATTGTGATGGAATAAAATGCATAACATAGCAACAAATACTAGTGGAAGGTAGTTGTATGTACTCAAAGATCATAAGCTGCGGTGTTTTGGGGATCGATGGCCACATAGTTGAAATCGAAACGGACATCAGCAACGGGCTTCCCGGATTCGACATAGTAGGGCTGGGAGATACTGCCATACGGGAAGCACGGGAGCGCGTCCGTGCTGCTGTAAAAAACTCAGGATTTGATTTTCCGTTAAGAAAAATCACCATGAATATGGCTCCGGCCAATATCAGAAAGGAAGGCTCATCTTTTGATCTGGCCATTGCCCTGGGTATTCTTGCGTCCACGGGCAATATAAGCAAATCTGCCGTCGAAAAATCCATGTTTATTGGTGAACTCTCACTGGATGGCGAGATAAAGGCTGTGAAGGGTGTTCTCCCTATGGCTATCTGCGCAAATCAGAACGGCATACGCTATTTGTTCCTTCCTGAGGCAAATGCCAGAGAAGCCTCAGTTGTAAAAGGTCTGCACATAATACCAGTAAAGGATCTGAAAGAGACAGCAGCCATCATAAACGGAGAATCAGAGGCAAAATGCTTTGAAGCAGTTGAAGAAGAAAACCAGCCTGATTATTCAGATGATGTCGATTTTGCCGATGTCAAGGGACAGGAAAATGTAAAGAGAGCACTGGAAGTAGCGGCGTCAGGCGGTCACAACTGCCTGATGCTTGGTTCTCCGGGCTGCGGTAAAACGATGCTGGCAAGAAGACTGCCGACCATTCTGCCGTCAATGACTTTTGAGGAAGCACTTGAAGTAACCAAGATCCACAGTATAGCAGGAATACTTCCCAGAGGAGTATCTCTTGTAAACACCAGACCCTTCAGATGCCCTCATCACACCATCTCGGATACAGGTCTGGTCGGCGGTGGCAGCATCCCAAGACCTGGTGAGATCAGTCTGGCACATTACGGTGTTCTATTCCTCGATGAGTTTCCTGAATTCAGCAAGAAGGCACTTGAGTCTCTCAGACAGCCGCTGGAAGACGGGGTCATCACCATTTCCCGTGTAAATGCCAGCCTCACATATCCAGCCAGGACTACGCTGATATGTGCTGCAAATCCGTGCAGATGCGGCCATTTTCTGGACAAGCCGGGAAAGTGCACATGCACGCCCAGGCAAATACAGCAGTATCTCAGCAAGCTCTCTGGCCCATTGCTTGACAGAGTAGATATCTGCGTAGAAGTTACACCTGTGAAGTATCAGCAGCTTGAGAGTGATCAGCCCGTTGAGACCTCAGCGGTCATCAGGGAAAGAGTGGAAAGGACGAGAAAAATCCAACTTGACAGATACAAAGGAATGCACATATATTCAAATTCGCAGTTGCAGCCTGCCATGTTTTCGAAGTTCTGCAGACTTGACAAAAAGTGCAGAAGTATTCTGAGGGATGTCTTTGACAGGCTGGGCATGAGTGCAAGGGCTCACAGCAGGATATTGAAGGTAGCCAGGACGATAGCAGATATGGATATGAGCGAAGAAATCAGACCTGTACATCTGACAGAGGCGATACAGTACAGAAGCCTGGACAGAAGGGCATGGAATATGTGATTTGCTGTAATGATAACAGATATACGGACGTGTTCTTTTAATATTTTCAGGTAATCAGACAAATTCAAAAGTGGTGGAGCGGAATGAAAAGCAATGTTAAATACTGGATTTGGCTCAACTCGCTGGTCAAAGTAACTCCAAGGGTGAAATACCAGCTGTTGAAATATTTCGGGGATCCTGTACTGGTCTGGGAAGCCGATGAGGCTGAACTCAGGGCGTCAGGGCTGTGCACGCGCAGGACTGTTGGACATTTGACTGACAAGACAGCCAGAGGTCATGCGGAAAGAGCTTTTGAATCACTTAAAAGATGTGACGCCGATGTGATAACCATTTATGACAGCAGCTATCCTGAATTGCTCAAACATATCGATGATCCTCCGCTTGCCCTCTACTGCAGAGGCAGGCTGGAAAATGATTCGGTGTACATAGCTGTTGTAGGGTCCAGAAGAGCGACATGGTATGGTCTCGACATGGCGAAGCGATTATCGCGGGAAATGGCAAAACACGGAGTCACCATCGTCAGCGGTATGGCAAGAGGAGTAGACTCCCATGCACACAGGGGAGCCCTGGAATCAGGATGCAGGACGGTTGCCGTACTGGGTTGTGGTATCGATACGGTTTACCCGCCTGAAAACCGTGGTCTGATGGACGAAATCATAAAGCATGGGGCAGTCATATCTGAGTTTCTGCCTGGAACAGAGCCTGCACGTTATAATTTCCCGGCACGGAACCGGATCATAAGCGGTATCTCACTTGGTGTGACAGTAGTTGAAGCCGGGGAAAAAAGCGGCTCCCTAATCACGGCAGATTATGCACTGGAACAGGGAAGAGAAGTTTTTGCTGTACCGGGCAACATAAACTCATATAACAGTACGGGCACGAACAAGTTGATACGTGAAGGAGCAAAAATCGTGACAGGAGTGGGCGACATACTTGATGAATTGAAAATAGGCCATAATTCGCAAAAGTCATACAATGACGTAAAAAAAACAGAGCTAATGAAATTGAGCAGAGATGAAAAAACTATAGCTCAGCGGTTGTTGAACGGACCTGTCCATCTGGATGTCATCTCCAGAGAATGCGGCATGAGTGTCCAGATGACTTCGTCGATCCTTCTGATGCTGGAATTGAGCGGGTTTGTGGAACAACTGCCGGGCAATTACTACAAACTTGTTGAGTAAAATAATATCATTATTGTAGACTTGAACAGAAAATGTGGTAATATATGATTTGTACTTACACCATAAGAAGAATTGTCTGAAATTACTATAAACCGTTCTCAAGGAGGGCACGATGGCAAACAATCTTGTTATTGTTGAGTCGCCGGCAAAGGCCAACACTATAAGCAAATTTCTGGGGAAGGACTATAAGATCATCGCATCGGTGGGTCATGTCAGAGATCTGCCCAAAAGTCAGATGGGTATTGATATAGAGAATGATTTTGAGCCCAAGTACATCACGATCCGGGGCAAAGGTGAAATAATAAGCAAGCTCAGGAAGGAAGCAAAAAGCTCAAAAAAAATACTCCTGGCAACGGACCCTGACCGCGAAGGCGAAGCTATATCGTGGCATCTGGCCAAGCTGCTGAATATAGACGAAAATGAAGAATGCAGGATCACATTCAATGAGATAACAAAAAATGCGGTAGAAAGCGCTATAAAGCAGCCCAGAAAAATCAACATGGATCTGGTCAATGCACAGCAGGCAAGGCGCGTGCTGGACAGGATCGTGGGATATAAAATAAGTCCGCTGCTCTGGAGAAAAGTAAGAAAAGGACTGAGTGCCGGGCGAGTCCAGTCCGTAGCTGCCAGGCTGGTATGCGACAGAGAGGAAGAGATTGAGAATTTCAAGCCGGAGGAATACTGGACAATCACGGCAAACCTGCATAAAAAGAAAGCTGTCCGTACATTTGAAGCGAAGTTTTATGGCCAGCCTGACAAGAAGATCGAACTAAAAAATGAAGAGCAGGTCAGAGATATTCTGAAGCAATTGGAAGGAAAGGAATATGTCGTCCACAATGTGAAATACAGTGAAAAGAAAAAGGCGCCTCCGGCTCCGTTCACGACCAGCACCTTACAGCAGGAAGCCTCGAGAAAGCTGGGTTTTCCCACCAGGAAAACCATGATGATAGCCCAGCAGCTTTACGAAGGCATAGAGGTCAAGGGTCACGGGTCCATCGGTCTTGTGACATATATCCGTACTGATTCGACCAGGATATCTGCAGAAGCCCAGAAGGCAGCGAAAGAATATGTAAAAACCAATTACGGGCAAAAGTATTTGCCGAAGGAGACACGTGTCTATAAAAACCGTTCCGCATCGCAGGACGCTCACGAGGCCATCAGGCCGACATATGTGGACCTGGTCCCGGCGGATATCAAAGGGTCTCTGACAAATGACCAGTACAGGCTTTACAATCTCATCTGGTCAAGATTCGTTGCGAGCCAGATGGAGTCAGCAGTATATGATACCATCGCGGCAGATATACTGGCAGGCGGACTGCTGTTTAAAGCCAACGGGTCAAAAAAGAAATTCGACGGATACCTGAGAGTATATACTGAAGGCAGAGATGATGATTCAAAAGAGAAAGAAGTATCCATTCCTGATTTGGAGCAGGATGAGGTGTTGTCGTTGAAAAAGCTGGAGGAGAAGCAGCATTTCACACAGCCACCTCTCAGATATACTGAGGCATCGCTTGTGAAAGCCCTCGAGGAAAAGGGGATAGGAAGGCCGAGCACATATGCTCCGACAATAACGACAATAATTACCAGAGGTTATGTCGTAAAGGAAAAAAGATTCCTGGTGCCGACGGAATTGGGAAGGATAGTCAACGACCTTATGAAAAACAATTTCAAAGATATCGTCGATATCCGTTTCACCGCTCAGTTGGAAAAGAAGCTGGACGATGTAGAGGAAGGGGCTAAGGAGTGGGTCGAGATCATGAGGGAATTTTACGGTCCCTTCTCAGAAACGCTCAAGAAGGCAGAATCCAGTATAGAAAACATAGAAATACCCGATGAAGAGACTGATATCGTATGTGAAAAATGCGGCAGGAACATGGTCATAAAGATGGGGAGATATGGCAGATTCCTTGCCTGTCCGGGTTTCCCTGAGTGCAGGAACGCAAAGCCGATATTGGAGGAGGCGGGTGTCAATTGTCCCCTCTGCGGAGGCAAGGTAATGATAAAAAAGACCAGAAGGAACAGGAAGTATCTCGGATGTGAAAACAATCCGGAATGCGGTTTTATGACCTGGGATATGCCTTCAGGGGAGATGTGTCCGAAATGCGGCAACTTTATGGTGAAGAAATATTCGGGCAAAAAAGTTACGCTGTTATGCAGCAATGAGAAGTGTGGATTCAGCAAAAGTCCGGACAAGAACAAAACAAAGGAAGATGACGAGTGATCCGGATATATCGGCAAAACCTCATGACACCATAAGCAGACCCTGAACCTGAAGCAGACAGAACCGGAAAAACGGACGAGCCCTTTACGGGCAAATAAAACATATAAATTTGCAGACAATACACACAAGCTTTATTCGAATGATAATGTGCAGCAAAGACGGCAACAGGTCTGTGGTGTTGCTGACTACAGGTATGCAGACGCGGGAGGGCTCCAGCATTGACTGACAGATCCATCAATATAATAGGCGCCGGACTGGCGGGATGTGAGGCTGCATGGCAGGCGGCAAAAAGAGGAGTACAGGTTAAGCTCTATGAGATGAAGCCAAACAAGTTTTCCCCTGCACATAAAATGCATACATTTGCGGAACTGGTCTGCAGCAATTCACTGCGTTCAGACAGTCTGACCAATGCTGTTGGATTGCTCAAGGAAGAGATGAGAAGGCTGGACTCGATCATCATGCGATGTGCAGATGAAACGAAGCTGCCGGCCGGCGGCGCGCTGGCAGTCGACAGGGAAGAGTTTTCAAAGGCCGTTACGGAAGCCATAACAAACCATCCTGATATATCTGTATATCATGAAGAGATTACCAGTATACCCGAAAACGGGATTACCATCATAGCAACAGGCCCATTGACTTCTGATGCTTTTGCAGAACATATAATGGCGGTGACAGGAAGAGACAATCTCTATTTTTACGATGCGGCGGCACCGATAGTCACATATGAGTCAATAGACATGACAAAGGCATTTCGTGCTTCGCGTTATGGAAAAGGAACTGATGACTACATAAACTGTCCTATGGACAGAGAACAGTATGAAACATTCTGGAGCGAACTGGTAAATGCCGAAACAGTGCCCCTGAAAGCTTTTGAGGAAGCGATACTCTTCAGCGGATGCATGCCTGTGGAAAGCATGGCTGCAAAAGGTCGTGACACGCTGCGTTTCGGGCCTCTGAAGCCAGTAGGGATAACGGATCCTGCTACCGGGAAGGAACCTTACGCTGTTGTCCAATTGAGACAGGACAACAAAGAAGGCACGCTCTATAATATTGTAGGATTTCAGACACACCTGCGCTGGCCGGAACAGAAAAGAGTCTTTCGCCTGATACCAGGACTGGAAAATGCGGAATTTGTCAGATATGGCGTCATGCACAGAAACATTTACATCAATTCCACAGGACTCCTCGATACCGCTTACAGGATGAAATCAAGACCTGAATTATACTTTGCCGGTCAGATCACAGGTGTAGAAGGTTATGTGGAATCTGCATCTTCAGGCCTGGTTGCAGGCTTGAATGCAGCAATGCAGTGTCTTGGCGGGGATCCGGTTATTTTCCCTGAAGATACAGCGATCGGTTCGCTGGCTGCCTATGTTTCAAGTAACTCGGCAGGAAATCTCCAGCCGATGAATGCCAGCTTCGGATTGATCAGGACACCGGATGTGCGGATCAGAAACAAAAGAGAGAAGCACCGGATCATGGCAGAGAAAGCACTTGCTCAAATAGACAGGCTGGTTCAATCACACAAATTGTGAGCAACGATAGTATCATGAGCATCTGTGAGCAAGCATATCGTCAACTGGCGGACGTATTAAAATGATGTAAAACTGCATGTGGCGGATATATTTACAGGCGGGTATCTTCAAGCGTCGGTCGTGCTTAAGAGGTGCTTATCTTCTAGTGGCTGATATATTTAACAGTGGACAACTGCAGGCGGCATATACCCGGAAGTGATATGTACCTTTCTGTGCTGGTGGGGAACTGCAACAATGGAAAATCATAACAACCCTATTGTAAAAGGTTCTGAATAATCATTTCGAATTATCAAAAACAGGACAAATTTGTACAATATATTGACATATTCGACGCAAAGGCACATTATATAGTTGTAATTCCTGTTTTGATGTGCTAAAATTTATTCAATGGAATATTATGTCTGTGCGAAAAAATGTTATTCCAGAAGCAGCTAAAGGATTTGGGTATATTATGTCGAAATAATATATATCCAAAGTTTTTAAGTGTGCAGTATTTTACAAAGGAGACGGGTCCAATGTTCGATAAACTGACCACCAACCTTAAATTACGGGAGAAGGCACTTGATGCAGCCTGGATCCGCAATGAAGTCATCGCACAGAACATCGCTAATGTGGATACACCAGGCTATAAGAAATCCACTGTCGCTTTTGAAGAATACCTGCAGAGCGCGTCTCAGAAAAGCGGATTCAAAGGTAATACTACCGACAGCAGACATATCCCGATAGGCAGGAGCAATGACAATGCAAGAATCAGGATCGTCAAAGATAACAGAAATCTGAGTACACGACTTGACGGCAACAATGTTGACATAGAAGTTGAAATGGCAGAAATGGCGAAAAACAATATCCGCTACAATACACTGATCCAAAGCATAAGCAATTCATATCAGAGAATCAGGACCGTTATAAATGAGGGGAGGAGATAATGCATGAGTTATTTCGGTGCTCTTGACATCGGTGCATCTGCACTTACAGCACAAAGACTGCGCATGGATATAATCTCCCAGAACATCGCCAACGCGAATACTACAAGGACACAGGACGGTACACCCTACAGACGGAGGGTCGTAATATTCCAGGAGAGCTCCGATGGGATCCCGTTTTCGGAGTATCTGAGTGAGAGCAGCAAAGCAAGATATCTTGGCAAGGGTGTCAAGGTGTCCAGAATAACCGAGGACAGCACACCTTTCAAGAGAGTGTACGATCCCGGACATCCTGACGCAGACGAAGACGGGTATGTGGAGATGCCAAATGTGGATGTCGTGACTGAAATGGTGAATATGATATCAGCCACAAGAGCCTATGAAGCCAATATTACTTCCATAAATACTACCAAAAGCATGGCTATGAAGGCACTTGAAATCGGAAGATGATAAACAGATGAAAAGGCATCGTGTAAACGATAAAGGATGGTGAAAACCATGGCACCTGGAAAGCTTGGTCAGATAGGATCACTTGCGCCTTCACGGTCGTTGTTTGAAACAGCCGGTAAAAGTGAAGCTGTCAGCACAATACCGTTTTCAGATTATTTCAAGGAGGCCCTCAGCAGGACAAGCAATCTGCTGCTGGAGGCTGATCAGATAGCGGATGATTTTGCTGCCGGCAGGACTGATAACATACATCAGGTAATGCTGGCCGCGGAAAAAGCCAATGTAGCACTGCAATTCACGCTACAGATAAGAAACAAGCTGCTTGACGCATACAATGAGATCATGAGGATGCAGATATAAAACTGACAAAGACCCTTTTGAAAGCTGTAGTGCCCATTGGAGATGGGCGTGGCAGGGTCCTGAGGACAAATGATTTGGATATGAGCTACAAATGATAAATACTGTTGCAAGGTGGTGAAACTGTGCCGGATTTCATAAAGAAGTATCTTGATCAACTGAAGGAGTTCTGGGAAAGCCTGGAGAAATCCCAGAAGACCCGTCTCTATATAACCTCCGCCATCGTTGTGATCGCTGTCAGCATTTCCATAATCATACTTACAAGGCCACAGAAGATAACATTGTTTACGAGCTCTGACAGGAAACAGATCGGAGAAATGATCACCATACTCAATGATAATGGCATTTGGAATGAAGCAGATGACAACGGCACATCCATAACCATAGACAAGAAAGACAACAACAGGGCTCAGATAGTACTGGCACAGGCCGGGTATCCCAGGGAGGGCTTCACCTTTGCTGATGCCATTTCGAGCATAGGCATCACGACAACGCAGCAGGACAAGGAGCATATCTGGAGGCACCAGAAGGTATCCGACCTGGAATCAAAGCTGGAGATGCTCGACAACATAGCTGAAGCGGCAGTTACTCTCGCTGTACCTGAAAGGTCGATATTTCTCAATGCCAGCAATGAGCAGCCGAGGCCGACCGCCTATGTCATGGTCAGACCTACAGAGAAGCTGACGCAGGCACAGGTCCAGGGGATAGTGATGCTGGTATCGAGAAGCGTGGAGAACCTTGATCCCAAAGATGTCACCGTGGTCGACAACAACAGCAATATCCTCAATGTGACATATGATGATGATTCCATCGGTGCAGTCAGCAGTCAGGAGGAACTCAGAAAAAAGAGGGAACTCGAACTGCAGCAAAAGGTGCTTGATTATTTCAGTGTAGGACAGTTCGATAACTTCGATACATTAAGAGTGGTGGCCAATGTCACCCTCGATTTCGACAAGGAAAAATCACAAATAAAGAAGATAACCAATCCCGAGGGAATGGACGGCGGAGCTGTAATAAGCAGCAGCATAAGTGAAGAGACGGTGAAAAACGCCGGCAACGGAGGCGAACCCGGAATGGGGACGAATCCGGGCGGGACAAATGCTCCCACATATCAGACCGGCGACGGTTCGGTTTCTGAATACTCGAACATTCATGAAGATATCAACTACGGATATGATGAAATGCTGAGTGAACTCGAAAAGGCAACGGGGAAAATGGTACCGGAGGAATCAGGCCTGGCATTGTCATTGTGGTATGGGCATAAAGTGACCGATGACTCACGGCTTGGAGATGACTTCATCGGTGGACTTAGGACGGCATTGAGCACTGCCACAGGGATACCGGCCAGGAATATATCCATCAGCAAGTTCAAGCTTGCACCACTGGAAACAGTCGAAAAATCGACAACGGACAGGATCAGGGAACTGTTGAACGACTATGGGTTTTTTGCTTTGATGCTTCTGCTGATAGTCGGGCTGCTTATAGTCGGCATCCCGAGAAGGAAGCAGATCGAGGAGCCTGCAATGGCCCAGGTAGCCAGCGGCCCAAGGTTCGTAATTCCGGAGGACGAAGAGCCCATACCGGAAATAGAACTGGAGGAGAGATCAGAAATCAAGAAGCAGATAGAGAAATTCGTACGGCAAAAGCCGGATGCGGTCGCACAATTGCTTCGGAACTGGCTCTCTGATGACTGGGATGTTTGATGATGGCGGTTAAAATGACATGTGATGGTGACTGAGGAGTTGTCTGTATGGCGAGAATATCCGGGATAAAAACTGAAAGAACTGGCCGGGAGAAAGCGGCGATGCTTCTTATTTCACTTGGACCTGAAAGATCCGCCGAGATATTCAAGCATCTGAAAGAAGAAGAAATCGAACAGCTGACTCTTGAGATAGCCAATATCAGGACTGTGACTCCCGAAGAAAAGGAAAAGGTACTCGAGGAGTTCTATCAGATATGTCTTGCCCAGGAATACATTGCTGAGGGCGGTATCAGCTACGCAAAGGAAATATTGGAAAAAGCACTGGGGACTCAGAAAGCTCTCGATGTGATAAACAAGCTCACTGTCTCGCTGCAGGTGAGACCCTTTGAATTCGTCAGAAAGGCCGATCCGGCGCAGCTGCTGAACTTTATACAGAAAGAGCATCCACAGACGATAGCACTGATACTTGCCTATCTGAAACCGCAGCAGGCAGCTGTGGTACTTGCTGCTCTGCCGCAGGACAAGCAGGCAGATGTTGCAAGGCGTATCGCTATCATGGACAGGACTTCGCCTGAAATAATAAAAGAAGTCGAGAGAATACTGGAAAAGAACCTCTCGTCGCTGGTGACGGAGGATTTCACTGCCGCCGGAGGCGTGCAGGCCATCGTCAATATCCTCAATACAGTCGACAGAGGAACAGAGAAGTACATCATGGAAACACTGGAGATCGAAGACACCGATCTGGCAGAAGAGATAAGAAAGAGAATGTTCGTGTTCGAGGACATTCTTTCACTGGACAACCGTTCGATACAGAGGTTCCTGAGAGAGGTGGACAACAACCTGCTGGCGGTGGCACTGAAAGGTGCTACAGAGGAAGTCCAGAAAGTCATCTATTCGAATATGTCAAAGAGGCTTGCTGAGATGATCAGAGAAGATATTGAGTATATGGGACCTGTCAGACTCAAGGATGTTGAGGAAGCCCAGCAGAAGATCGTGAATATCATCAGGAAGCTGGAAGATGCGGGCGAAATCATCATTTCCAGGGGTGGAGGAGATGAAATAATTGTATAACAAGGTGTTCAAGAACAACCAGATAACATACGGCAGGCCTTACCAGGTCAAATTACCAGACAGCCTGATAAAGTTTACCGATGCAGAAGACAGCAATGACCAGGAAGACCCCTCCGAATTGAGCCCTGAGGAACTGTTGAAAAGAGCAGAGAAAAAATCCCGGGACATTATCGCTGAGGCAGAGGCTGAAGCCAAAAACCTGATGGAGCAGGCAAGAGCAAAAGCAGAAGAGGAAGCAAAAGCCATAGGTGAGGAAGCATGGCAGAGAGGCTATGCCGAAGGAATGGAGGCAGCAGCTTTACAGAACAAATCCTTATTGGAGGAAGCAGAGAGGATAAAACAGAGTGCATCTGAAGAATATGAGAAAATACTGGCCGGCATGGAGGCAGACATACTGGAGCTTGCCGTCAGGATAGCGCAGAAGGCAGTAGCCGGCGAACTCAAAACGAACAGGGATGTGATACTTCAGCTGGTGAGCAGTGCGCTGGCGGAATGTTCTGAGAAAAAAGGCGCTGTCATCAGGGTATCGCCGGAGGACTATGACTACCTGAATGAAAATCTGGACAGGATCGAACAGCTTACGGAAGGGGCCGATGCCGACGATCTGGAGATCAGGTCAGACGGTGCCATGAAACCCGGTGACTGCATTATCGAAACCCCGTTGGGCAGCATCGATGCAGGAACAGAAACGCGCCTGGAAAAGATTGAAGAGGCACTGAAGGAAGAATATGAAGGCAGATAGATTCCGGGAGGTCCCTCATAGTGCAGATAAACCTTCAAAAATATCATGATATATTGGATAGATCAAATTTTGTTAAGTACTTCGGCAGAGTATCCAAAGTCGTGGGGCTGACCATCGAGTCAGACGGGCCGGAGGTCGATATCGGGAGACTTTGCAGTCTGTATGCTTCAAGAGGAAAAAAAACAATACGGACAGAAGTGGTCGGATTCAGGGACAACAAAGTGCTGCTGATGCCTCTGGGAGAGATGTCCGGGGTAGGCCCAGGTAATCTTGTGGTCGCTTCAGATACAACTCTGAGGGCAGGGGTCGGAAAGGATCTGACAGGCCGTGTACTGGACGGGCTCGGTTATCCTATAGACGATAAAGGTCCTTTCAGACCTGAAAGGTATTATCCGGTGGACAATGACCCGCCCCATCCTCTGAACCGAAAAAGGATAACTGATCCCCTGCCGTTGGGGATCAAAGCCATAGATGGTCTTCTGACAGTCGGGAAAGGCCAGCGTGTTGGCATTTTTGCAGGCAGCGGAGTGGGCAAGAGCACTCTCATGGGCATGATAGCAAGAAATACCAAAGCTGATGTGAATGTTATTGCTCTTATAGGAGAGCGGGGCAGGGAGGTAAGGGAGTTCATAGAGAAGGATCTGGGTGAAGAAGGTCTGTCCCGTTCTGTCGTTGTTGTCGCCACGTCTGACCAGCCTGCCCTGGTCAGGCTGAAGGGTGCCTTCATTGCAACTGCCATTGCTGAATACTTCAGGGATCAGGGCAGGGATGTGCTCCTGATGATGGACTCACTTACACGCTTTGCAATGGCGCAGAGGGAAATAGGCCTTGCCACAGGAGAGCCTCCCGTGTCAAGAGGTTATACTCCGTCTGTATTCGGGATTATGCCCAGACTTCTTGAAAGAGCCGGAAATTCGGGAAAAGGGTCGATTACAGGACTTTATACAGTCCTTGTGGACGGGGATGATCTGACTGAACCGGTGACAGATACGGCAAGAAGCATACTTGACGGACATATAGTGCTGTCACGGTCGCTGGCAAACAGGAACCAGTATCCGGCTATCGATGTACTTGCCAGTGTGAGCCGCGTCATGCCGGACATAATAACAGACGATCATAAGACAGCCGCCGCAGAAGTAAAGAAAGCTCTTGCTGTTTACAGAGATGCGGAAGACCTGATAAATATCGGCGCATATGTCAGCGGGAGCAATGAGAGGATCGATTATGCCATAAGCCTGATAGACAAGATACTAGGATTTGTTCAGCAGTCTACAGAGGAACGCTATGATTATGATAAAGTATTGGATCTGCTTTATGGGATCATTCAATAGTAAATGAACTCACCCCAAAAACATCCTGCAGGAGCGTGCAATGGCAAAGTTCATATTCAAGCTTCAGTCGGTCCTGAATCTCAGGAAGCAGAAAGAAGATAATATAAAAAACGAATTGGGTATTGCCATACAGCGGCTGGAACAGGAAAAGCGCAGGCTTTCCGAACTTGAAAACACGCTGGATGCTACTGTCAGGGAATTCAATGAAAAGACAAGAAAGACTACTGTCCACGAATTGATAGAATACAACGAATACCTATCATTACTCAATTCCAGGATCAAGTCTCAAAAAGATAATGTTAACAATGCCGCACAATATGTCGATAAAGTAAGAGAAGAGCTTGTAAAGGCTGTAAAAGACAGGAAGATACTCGAAAAGCTAAAGGAAAGGCATTACGAGGAGTTTCTCCTGGAACAGAAAAAGCTCGAACAGAAAACAAATGATGAAATCGTCAGCTACAATTACAATGAGAGCAGTGCGGGAGATTAACCATTATGCCAGCTAAACCGGATGACAGTACAAGAAAAAAAAAGAGGAGCAAATCCTTTACCATATTTATGATCATTTTGGATATAGTCATCATAATCGCAGCTTTTGTCGCCGTTTTCTATTTTATTTTCTACAACAACATAGGCGGTGCAGCCGAGAAGCATTACTCCAAAGTAAAAGCGATACCGCTTCTGAACCTGGCTCTGCCTGAGCCGCCTGATCCGTTGAATCCCAAATACATGACCCAGGGCGAAATACGGGAGAAATATATCGAATACAAAAATGAAAACGAGAAGCTGAAAGAACAGCTGGTACAGGCCAACGCAAGAGCTGAAGGACTGCAGGCTTATAAGGATGATTATGACCAACTGACAGAAGATGCCAGGGAAAAGCTCCAGGATTTGGATGAACGGGAGAAAGCCATTACTGAAAAGGAGAGGCAACTGGAGGAGCTTCAGAAAACAGTGGAGGAAATGATCGCTAACGGCGACAGGGAAGCATTCAGGGAGTATTTTGAGTCCATAGACCCTGACAATGCTTCGGCTATTTATCAGGCTGTCGTTGAGAAACAGCAAATCGATGAGAATGTGAAAAAATTTGCGCAGGTCTATGCGGAGATGGATGAAGCTTCTGCAGCGGCAATTTTTGAGCAGATGGGCACGTCCAGGCTGGATATGATAGCTGAGACCCTTCAGGCAATGAACAGGAAGAATGCATCAAAAATAATCGAATCTATGTCCCCTGATTTTGCAGCCAGAGTCACGGAAAGGCTCAATGAGCTGTACAGAGGGGAATAGCATAGAAATTTTCTGAAGGGAGGTGAAGAATTGGATTTTCTCGAACTGATGACCGGAGAACTCATGGCCGGCATGAGTGTTTCCGCTCTGAAGACACCGAAACTGCAGTTCCGGCAACATACCGGAAGGACAGTGGAATTCGGAAGGATACTTGAAAACAGCATGTACAGGAAAAACAGAAGATCGGACGCCGATCCGACAAGACGCGGTGTGTCTTCGGAAAAAACTGCGGGAAAGCGGATGTACGACACATTCAGATCTGTCGCCAATAAAACACGAAGACCTGCCGGATCAGATCATTGTGCCAGAAAAAGGCCTGTTGACGAGTATCAGGGGGATAGCCCGGATACAGTGAAAGACAAGCGATCCGATCCGACTGACATGCTGGAAGTACTGGCACAGCTGACAGGAGTTGAAAAGTCGGTGCTCCAGGAACTGTTGACAGCACACGGCATATCAGCACACTCAACGGACGCTCATGAGGATTTGATCGGAATTGTCAACGGGTTGACGGAGTTGTTTGGCCTTGACTCAGAACAACAGGCTGCCTTGACTGAATTGATGCAGATTATGGGAGAATCTGCCGATATGCAGCAGCAAGCACATTCGATCGCAGGCCAGGATAACAGCATCATTAATGCCATGCTGACTCAGGACACGACAGGAGTTACCCATGAGGTACAGAAGGATCCTGCTTCCTTGTCCGGGATCTATGACAAAATCAGAGAAGCCATACTTCATAAGCTGGACGAATACGCCGAAAAATCGGGAGTTGACAGGGAAACTGCAGAAGCTGAGATCAGAAGTGAGGTACTGGGTGCTCTTGAGAAAGCAAAGCTCATTAAGAACGTCACATTTGAAGCGAATGAAGCAGAAGGCCCGGAAACAGGGATGTTGAGCGAAGACAGCATGTCAGGCATCAGCGATATGACCCGGGATGTACAGGAGGATATGGAATCAGCAGAGGAACGCGGAGGAAAAGACTTTGACTTCAGTCAGAAGCCGGCATTGCAGCAGGATAATATTGCAGTCATTGACGAGGACATACAGAATCACGGGTTTATTGCTGTAATGCAGGATACACAAAGCCCAGACGCTGTATCGCATATCATGACTGACAGAACTGCTGGATTCACTGCAACAGCCAGGGAGATTATCAGTCAGATAACTGATAAGGCAGCTGTCACACTGACACAAGAAAAATCAGAGATAGTAATGGAACTGAAGCCTGAGACTCTTGGACGGCTGTCACTCAAGGTAGTCACTGAGAACGGCATAGTCATGGCGAAATTTGAAGCGGAGAACTCACAGGTGCAAAGATTGCTGGAATCAAACATGCAAATGCTCAGGGATTCACTGGAAAGGCAGGGGATCATCGTTCAGGATCTGAGCGTATCGGTCAGACAGGATGAGGCACAGACACGAGAAAACGAACTGCAATATAGAAATATGCAGGGAGTGCGTCGTGCAGGCACTTCAGCACTGGAAGCAGCCAGGATACTGGATGCATCAGGGATCCCAGGGGATCCGGAAGCCGGCAATTCCTATCTGTGGCAGGGCAGTACGATAAATCTTACGGCATAGGAGGTGAATAAATGGGTGTAAGTGTAGTAAGTAACCAGAAAACAATAGAGCAGATAATCAATGAAAATGAATCAAGGATCAGCGACAGAAAAACCGGCGACCTGGGGAAGGACGATTTTCTCAATCTCCTGGTGACGCAGCTTCGGTATCAGGATCCGCTCAATCCGACAGATGATAAGGAATTCATCGGGCAGATGGCACAGTTCAGTGCGTTGGAGCAGATGCAGAACCTGAATACCAGCTTTACGGCAACAAAGGCTTACAGCCTTATAGGCAAAAGCATCCTTGCCAACGTATACGATTCCACGTCGAAGGAACTCACGGAGGTAACCGGAGATGTATCCAGTGTCACCTATGCCGGCGGTAAATATTATGTAGTTGTCCGGGGCAGGGAGATACCAGTGGATGACATAATCGAGGTTGCCGAAGGGACTTATTCCTCACAAAGCAACCTGACTCAGTTCACCGGGCTCATAGGCTGTCATGTGAATGGTATCGTCTATAATCCGCTGGACGGCGATATGATCAGGGTCAGCGGCACCGTAAGATCTCTGCAGAAAGGCATTTATGAGGACTATGCGGTAATGGATGGCGTAAGCGTTGAGATAGCTGGTCTGAACACCGCAATAAAGACCACGGATGTCGACTATGTAAGAAACAAGCTGACTGCTGCATATGAGAACGGAGAGCATATAGACATTATAATCAAGGACAGCGTTACAGGAAGGCGTGTTCCCGTGACGGCAATCATAGCTGATCTGAAATTCGACAGCAGAGGCGGGATAAAAGCAGTACTGAATGAAGTCCATGTACCTCTGGACAGTATCACCAGCATCAGGAAGCCGAATGAAGATATTCCGGGTGAAACCGGGAAAGCAACAGAAAGCATGGAAGAGGCCGAAGGCGGACACCAGCCTGAGGAGGTCAGCGGTTCTGATGAAGCAGATGAGAGCGGTGATAAGTCAGATGGTGAACAGGCAGGTGATGATGATGGTAATTGACAACACAGGCAACCGCATCAGCAGACCCGTTTTTACGGGAAGCGTGGCACCGATACGGTCAGGCCGGAAAGACAGAACTGACAGCAGGCAGGACACGGCATCAGTCTCTTTTGACAGCATTCTGAAGCAGAAGCAGTCAGAAGGCGGAGAGATCAAATTCTCCAGGCATGCGGAATACAGGCTCCGGTCCAGAAGTATCAGTCTGACACCTGCTCAGAGGGACAAGATGAAGGAGGCAGTAGCAAAAGCTGAATCCAAGGGCGTAAAGGATACACTCGTACTGATGGATGATCTGGCATTTGTGGTCAACATCAGGAACAAAACAGTGATAACTGCAGTAAACAGCAATGAACTAAAGGAAAACGTATTCACCAATATAGACGGAGCAGTAATCGTATAACAGCCGGACCCTTTCGGGAGGCTGGACATCCCCGAATGACGGACGGGATGTGACAATCAAGATATTGAAACCGAAAAAGGACATATTGTCCCGGGATGTCGCGGACATGCAATTCTGAAGGAGGTCGAAAAAATACTATGATGAGATCGATGTTTTCTGGTGTGTCAGGTTTGAGGGCACATCAGACCAGGATGGACGTAATAGGCAACAATGTTGCGAATGTCAACACTGTAGGCTTTAAGTCAGGAAGAGTGACGTTTCAGGAAATATTCAGCCAGACATTGAAAGGTGCCAGTGCTCCTGATGCGGCAACAGGCAGGGGTGGGACCAATCCGATGCAGATAGGTCTCGGACTCGGGGTAGGGGCTGTGGACACCATTACTACGAGGGGGAGTCTGCAGAGGACTGACAATCCAACGGACATGTCGATAGAGGGTGATGGCTTCTTCATCTGCAAAGGCGGTGCCACTGATACATTCAGGTTCACCAGGGCAGGCAACTTCGGCATAGACAAGCTTGGCAACCTGGTAACGGGAAGCGGGCTGAATGTATATGGCTGGCAGGCTCTGAAAACAGACGGAAGCGGGGAATTTGACACTGAAAAGCCCATCGAGCCGATCAACCTTTATACCGACGCGTACAGAAATAAAAGAATAATATCGGCCAAGGCCACATCGAGGGCACAGCTTTCAGGAAACCTTGATGCTGCGATGCCATTGGTGGATGAAAGCGATGATCCGCAA